>NZ_CP108984.1:0-222687 GCF_045161735.1 Streptomyces sp. NBC_00726
CCGACCCGCGACACCAGGATTCCGAGAGGAACGACTGTAGATGACCGGCCATAAAGAATTCAATGGGATCTGTCTCGTACCGGGCTTCCGCCCCTCGCGCCGCTCGAAGCTCAGGGAGTTCATGTGACCAGCAATCAGGGTCCTTCGCCTCACGGCCCGGACTCAGCCTATGATCACGCCTCGATCTACGTAGACGCCGTCGCCGCCCCTCGGATCCTGGGCCGACTCCAAGATGCTCTCAGCCTCAAGGACCACCGCGAGGGATTGGCCATCGGGCCGGTGCGCGTGCACGGCGAGCCCAATGACTACGCCACAGACAGGCGCGCACACCCTTTCGACTTCATGGAATGGCCAACCGTCCTTGAATGCGCGGCCACTGCCGGGGCGCCGGCCGAAGTGGTGAAGGCCGTCACGTCTCTGCTCGAAACCCTGTGGCACGAGGGCTTCAAGGCCATAGCTGCCTGCGATTTCGAGGACGAACTCCCCGCACGCGGCGGCATGGACAGATATCCCCTTCCCGTCCCGGCCCATGACGGATCCTCAGTGAAATCGTGGTGGAAAAACCTGTCGCCCTCCGGAAGGAAAAGAAAAAAACTGTGATCAGCCTCCGGGAACACCAGGTAGACCAGCGATCCGCGTTTCGACGGTGGGTGGGATTTCCTGCAAGATCATCCGTTCCTCCGCAGGGCGCGCGTGGCATGATCGTGTCCGCGACCGGGTCCGGGAAGACGATCACAGCCGCCGTGTGCGCACTGGAGAGCTTCGCGGACGGACGGATCCTCGTGACTGTGCCGACCCTGGACCTGCTCGTCCAGACCGCCCAGGCGTGGCGGGCGGTGGGTCACCGGGCGCCGATGGTCGCGGTGTGCTCGCTGGAGAATGACCCGGTCCTGGGCTCGCTCGGGGTGCGGACGACCACAAACCCGGTCCAGCTCGCCCTGTGGGCCGGGCACGGACCGGTCATCGTGTTCGCCACGTACGCCTCCCTCGTGGACCGCGAGGACATCGACGCACCCGAGGGCCAGCGCAAGGTCCGCGGACCGCTGGAGGCCGCACTGACAGGCGGGGAACGTCTCTACGGGCAGCGCATGGACGGTTTTTCGCTCGCGATCGTGGACGAGGCCCACTCAACCGCAGGGGATCTCGGGCGCCCGTGGGCGGCGATCCACGACAACACCCGCATCCCGGCGGACTTCCGGCTCTACCTCACCGCGACCCCGCGCATCCTCGCCGCACCCCGGCCCCGGAAGAACGAGGGCGGCCAGGAGGCAGAGATCGCGAGCATGGCCGACGACCCTGAGGGCACGTACGGCGCGTGGCTCGCGGAGCTCGGGCTGAGCGAGGCCATCGAGCGGGAGATCCTCGCCGGGTTCGAGATCGACGTGCTGGAGATCCGCGACCCCTCCCCCGTCCTCGGCGAGTCCGAAGAGGCCCGGCGCGGCCGGCGCCTGGCGCTCCTACAGACCGCCCTCCTGGAGCACGCGGCGGCGTACAACCTGCGTGCCGTCATGACCTTCCACCAGAAGGTCGAAGAGGCGCGCGCGTTCGCGGACAAGCTCCCGGCGACCGCAGCCGAGCTGTACGCCACCGACGCCGATCTGGCCGCCACCGACAAGCTCCCCGCATCCTCGATCGACGCGGCGTTCTACGAGCTGGAGTCCGGCCGCCACATCCCGCCGAACCGGGTGTGGTCGGCCTGGTTGTGCGGCGACCACCGTCACCGAGCGACGCGAGGTCCTGCGCCAGTTCGCCAACGGCATCGACGCCACCGGACACCGCGTACACCGAGCCTTCCTCGCCAGCTGCCACGTCCTCGGAGAAGGCGTCCCTGTCCTGCAGTCGACGTCCTGACACTGGCCGGGCCCCAGCGCCGGGAGTAACAGCGCCCGCCACGGGCGGGCGCCATGCTCTCGCCTGCAGGTAGTAGGACAAGGGCATCCTCAGTTCACAGCACCGCGAGGACGAAGGTCAGCAGTGCCAGGGACAGGGTGGCACTGCCCGCGAAGGCCACGGCACCGCGCAGCAGGGCGGTGGCATAGGTGGCTCCGTCGATACGAGCGAGCAGACCGGCCGCTGCTCCTACCAGCGTGCAAAAGAGACCGACGACGGCCAGAAGCAGGGCCAGCAGGATCAGGTGAATGGATGAGGTGTTCATGCCTTCTTCCCAGGACAACCGACGACGGGGACTTCAGCGAATTTCGCGGTTCTGGTGTTCACCGGGGTTCAGGGCGAACGAAGATGAACGAAGACGGTCGCCTGGGAGACGGAGAAGCAGGACATGGGGGACGTGCACGAGAATCCGCTGACGGAACTCGCGCTACGGCTGCGTACCCTCAGGGCGCAGCGGGGTCTGCAGATGGGTGGGTTGCAGCAGCGGACCGGGCTGGGGCGAACAACGGTCAGCCAGGCACTCAACGGCCAAGTGGTACCCACTGAGGCCACGCTGGTGGCCCTAGCGAAGGCCCTGGGTACGGATGTGGAGCCATTGCTGGCCCTGCGCGAAGCCGCCGTGCGCCAGCCGGATGTCTCACCGGTAAGAGTGGTGCGTAGGCCGATACGACCGAAGGTGGAGCCGTCCTTTGAGGAGCGGTATCTCAACTACGTGGCAGAGCGCCATTCCCAACTGACCGTCGTAGGACTGGACCTGAGCCGACCGGAACGCGCGCGTTGGCCACTCGACGCCGCCTACTTGAGCCTGGAGTTGGCGGAGCGGCCGGAAGGCTGGCCTGCAGGCGGTGAGGAAGCGGACCGGCCATCCGTCGTGGTGAAGCGTGCCGAACACGCGTTGGCCAACTGCCGACGGGTTCTTCTGCGAGGGCTCGCCGGCAGCGGAAAGACAACACTGCTGCAGTGGCTGGCCGTCGCCACGGCACGCGATGAACTACCGGAGGAACTGGCGGACTGGCGAGGGCAGATTCCGTTCGTCCTGCCACTGCGCACGCTGGTGCGGCGCGGGCCCCTTCCAGAGCCACATGACTTTCTGTCCTCGGTCGGCACCCCCCTGGCCGCCTCACAACCTGAAGGCTGGGCCGATGCTGCACTCGCCAGGGGCGAAGCACTCGTCCTAGTCGACGGCATCGACGAGGTTCCTCAAGAACACCGGGGCGCCACGCGGGACTGGCTCGAGCGGCTCTTGGCTGCCTACAGGGACGCACGCTTCGTGGTCACCACGCGCCCGTCCGCTGTGCCGGAAGGCTGGCTGGCTTCGTCTCGCTTCACCGAACTGTCGGTACGCCCCATGAACGCTGTCGACACCGGGGTGTTCGTTGGCCGGTGGCATACCGCCGCCCGGCACGGTTCGGCAACCGAGGCCGAACGGTCACAGCTGCGTGATCTCGAAGCAGCGCTCCTGGTCACCGTGCGTGCACAGCGTGACCTGGCGCAGTTGTCCAGCACACCCCTGATGTGTGCACTCATCTGCGCGCTGCACCGGGACCGCCGCGGTCATCTGCCTCACAGCCGCATGGAGCTTTACGAGGCCGCTCTGTCGATGCTGCTCGTGCGCCGTGATCTCGAGCGCAGCATCGATGTCCCGGAAGGCATTCAGCTCACCGAACACCAGAGCGTCCAGCTGCTGCAGCGTCTGGCCTACTGGCTCATTCGTAACCGCCAGACCGAGATGGACCGAGCTACCGCGCTGGCCCTAGTCGGCGACGCACTACCGGCTATGCAGGCCGTGGCCGAGCAGGGCACTGCCGACCAGGTCCTGGCGCACCTGGTCGGCCGCAGCGGACTCCTACGCCAGCCCACCGCGGACACCATCGACTTCGTCCACCGCACTTTCCAGGACTACCTCGGGGCCAAAGCCGCCATCGAAACCCACGACTTCCCCCTGCTGGTCAACAACGCCCACGACGACCAGTGGGAAGATGTCACACGCATGGCCGTCGCACACGCCCGGCCAGCTGAAAGCGCTGATCTGCTGCGCCGACTCGTCGCACGCGGTGACGCCGAGGACGAGTACAGGAACAGACTCCACCTCCTAGCGGCCGCCAGCCTGCAGTACGCCACCGAAATCGAGCCCGACGCCCGCAGACTGGTCGAACAGCGAGCACGCCTCCTGATGCCTCCCCGCTCTTCTGAGGAAGCGGAGGAGCTTGCCGCGTTGGGACCGGGCATCCTGGATCTTCTACCAGGGCCCCAAGCCCTGGAAGACGACGAAGTGGGTCCAGTCGTCAAAACTGCCACTGCCATCGGCGGCGACCAGGCATACGGCTTCCTCCGCCGCTTCGCGCAGTCCCTGCCTCCTGACTCAACACCCCACGAACTATCTGAGGGCTGGGAGCACTTCGAAGCTGATCAATACGCCCGCGACATCCTGCTCCCCTGCCGAGGGAAAGACCGTCTATATGTGGAAGTACACACCCACGATCAGCGCAACGCGCTGCGACTCCTCACACCCATCACCGACATCCACTTTCAAGGAGAATTTACAGAAGATCAAGTCTTCGAGCACCTCTCACCCGAGCACACCCGCACACTGCGCATCTCCTCAGGCCATTTGCTCAGGGATCTGAAATTCATTCGCAAGCTCCCCGCCTTGAAAACACTCGAACTATCCGAGTGTGCCCAACTAGCGCATCTTGAAGATCTCGCAGGTACTCCTCTCACCAGCTTGAGCCTCACTAACCAACCACGCGAATTATCCTTCGACGCACTGGATTCCTTGCCGGAGCTCACTAGTCTCTCTTTCTATACACACCTACCGTCAGAGAGCCTTGCGGACGTGCCTGCACCGGAATGCCTGACCTCCTTGCATCTGGGCTGGACTGACGCTTCTCTGAGTGGCATCTCAAGGTGGCAACAACTGCAAGAACTCACAATAGCTGATGGACTGGATAACGCAGCATGGCATGAAATTGCGACGCTCCCCCACCTGACGGAGCTGCTCATTTCTCGCTACGATCTTAAACACGCCGTATCCCTACCAAGCGTTACCTATCTCCGACTTATATCCCCGTCAGACCCACAACTAGACTTGGTTCCGAACCTATTCCCCAACCTCCAACGCTTCTTCATCAACTGCCAAGCAGTGCAGCCAGGCACCACTGACATCACCCCTCTGAGCCAGATCAAGGGCCTTCAGATCTCCGTCAGCTACGCAAGTAGCGTCACCGGCCTCGAACGATTCACCCCAGAGGCAGTCCGGCTGTACCCGCGCCCACGGACAGCGAGCACCTGAGCGGTACTCAGCCTATGTCCCGCCCCGGATCCGACCTCAACGCCCATGCCGCCGCGGCCAGAACAAACGTCCCTTGCACTCCACTACATCTAGATAATCGACATCACCGGCGAGCGTGGTGTCGAGGCCGTCTGCTTCGCCGACACCCGCGGGTCGCGGGTCGAGATCGTCCAGAACATCGGCCGGGCGCTGCGCCCCAACAAGGACGGTTCCACGAAGGTCGCCCGGATCATCGTGCCGACCTTCCTGGAACCGGGCGAGGACCCCACCAACATGGTCGCCTCCGCCAGCTTCCGACCCCTTGTAGCGATTCTCCCGGCGGGCAGGGGAGCTCGGCCCTCACCGCGAAGAGCTCCTCGACGCGCCGGAGGCCGGGATGGTCTGGGAGCCAGGCGAGGAGGCGTGGGAGAACAAGCTCGCCGCGCTACGGTCCTACCGGCGGGCCGTGGGGCATCTCGCGCCCCGGCAGGGCTCGGTATGGGACGACCCGACCGGCTCAGGCCCCGTGCCCATCGGGCAGTACATGGCCAACCTCCGCCGCAAGGGAGCGAAGAACGGCCTCGGCAAGGACCCGGACCGGGCCGCCCCCCGGGCCGCACAGCTCGCCGCGATCGACAAGGAAACGATCGTGCTGGAGAACTAGAGCGCATCGAGCGACGTGTCAGGCCGGGTGAGTGGATTGTCCGAAAACGCCTTGGTACGGGCCACCACTACAATTGTCACCGTGTGTATGTTTATGCATGCGGAATGTGACCTTCCGTGTCTCTCCCGTCGACCCCACCGAAAGGGCACAGGCATGCCTGCAGCCATGCGCCAGACGACCATCATCCCCCGCGTCCGGCGGCTGGCCGCCGCGGCAGCCGCGCTGGGCAGCTGCCTGGCCCTCGCCGCCCCAGCCTCAACCGCCGACGCCGCACCCACCGACCCGGTACCGACCGTCTTCTTCGGCGACTCCTACACCGCCAACTACGGCATCGCCCCCGTCAACAACCCCGACCAGCCCAAGGGCTGGTGCTTCCAGGCCACAGAGAACTATCCCGCCGTCGCCGTCCGGCGCCTGGCGGACAAGAACATCACGCTCAACGTCCAGGCCGACGTCTCCTGCGGCGGCGCCCTCATCGAGAACTTCTGGCGCGCGCAGCAGCTGCCGTTCGGTGCCGGGACGGTGCCGGCGCAGCGGGAGGCGTTCAAGGAGGACACGCGGCTGGCCGTGGGCAGCCTGGGCGGTAACACACTGGGCTTCACCAGCATCCTCAAGCAGTGCTCCGCCAAGCTCCGGGGCGGCGAGGGAGCGGTCCTGCCCGGGCAGGCGGTGGACGAGGACAGCCCGGCGGGCGAGTGCGCGGCGTTCTTCACGACGGGTGACGGAAAAGCCTGGCTCGACTACAAGGCCGAGCAGGTCGAGTACGAGCTGACGGACATGCTCGACGGCATGAGCAGCCTGTCCTGGGACGCCGACCGGGTCCTGGTCGGCTACCCCCGGCTCGTGCCCCAGGACACCGCCAAGTGCTCCACCCCCGCCCCCGGCCAGAGTGAACTGCCGTTCGCCGACATCCCCCAGGACGCGCTGCCCGTCCTGGACCAGGCCCAAAAGCGCCTGGACGACGTCATGAAGAAGGCCGCCGCAGACACCGGTGCCGACTTCGTCGACCTCTACGACCACACCGCCGGCAACACCGCGTGCGACGGCGTCAACCGCGGCATCGGCGGCCTCCTCGAAGACTCCAAGGTCGAATTCGGGCCCCAGGCACTCCCGTGGTACGCACACCCCAACGAAAAGGGCCGCGACATCCAGGCCCAGCGCACAGCCGCCAAAATCGAAGAAGTCCTCAACCGCTGACCGAACCACACCTTGTCCCGGACGTGCACACCCCGCAAGGGTGACTCGCCCGGAGCCGGCGGGGACCCCGGGCCACAAACCTGAGGCCCCCGTCCGCGGCGACCGGCGTCCTTGCGCAGGTGCGTGAGCCGCACGGCGAGCGCCTCGCGGGCTGCCTGTGCGCTGGACGACGGGGATACGGTCACGGTGCCGGTCGCCTAGACGGTGTACTTCTCGTGCGGGATGCCTCGCTCCCGGACCGTCTCGAACGCGGACGCGCACAAACTCACCGCGGCCGGTTCCTCGGTGAGTTCGCAGCCCGGGGCGACCCAGTCGCCGTCGCCGCTGAAGAAGTGGAACATCACCAGGCGGTCGTCGATCAGCCAGAAGTCGTCGCCGGGCAGGGCGATGTCGGAGGCGTTGCGGCGGGGCAGCCAGCGAATCTGCTCACCGGCGCCCACGTTCAGCTCGGTCACCGCGCGCTCCCGCCGGATGTAGCCGGTGACCGGGCCTGACGGCGCCGAGTTGCCCTCACCTGTATTTCCCCGAGGTGAAGGATTAGTCACCCTGAACGGGGCTACGGGTTTGTGGTCTGGGCGAGGGTGTGGGCGAGGGCCTGGGGGTGGGTGGTCATTGGCCAGTGGCCTGAGTCCAGGTTTGCGTATTCAAGGTGGGTGGCTCGGGCCAGGTCGGGGCTTTCGCCGGTGGCGATCCACTTCTTGGCCTGGGTGGGGGTGAACTCGGGGCAGACGATCACTACGGGGACGTCGAAGCGGCGCTCGTCGGTCAGGTGGACGATTCCCCGGGCGACACCCTCGGGGACGGGGATGGCGGCGGACGCGAAGCGGTCGCGGGTCTCCTGGTCCAGGTCTGCGGAGTCCGGTCCCTCGAAGGGGGCCCAGCCCGGGAAGGGCATGACGCCGTCCTCGATCGCGAAGTGATCGGCGTAGGGCTGTCCGTCGGCCGCGGGGAAACCGCCGATCAGTACGGCCTTGGCCACCTTCTCCGGTCGTGCGTCGGCGGCCAGCCAGGCCAGGCTCGACGCGGCGGAGTGCCCCACCACCAGGGGCTTCCCGGATGCCGCGTCAACGGCGGCGAGCACCGTTGCCAGCTGGTCCTCAAGCGTCGCGGAGGCGGCGCCATCGCCCTGTCCTGGGAGGGTGAGCGGCACGGGACGGTGACCGAGCGAGGTGAGCTCGGGTACGACGTCGTCCCATGCGGATCCGTCGAGCCACAGGCCGGCGATGAGCAGGATGTCCATGCTTGTTCTCCCGGAGAGGCGTCGGGTCTGACCATCGGCACGTTATCCCGCATGGTGAGATCCAAGGACTCGCGGAGACGGCCGCCCGGGGTGCGGTGTCTTCCGGTATCGTCGGCGCCACGATCGTGCACGGCCCTGTTCCGGCGTCAGCAGCACGTACAACACCTGTATATCTCAAGGTAGTTGACGCCCACACAGGGGACTTCCAGTCGACGTTGACAGTGACCGGGAGCGCGCGGGCGCCCCTGGGGCCTCGGGAGGCTTCATGAGCGGGACGGGGGCGCGCCCCAGGGTGCTTGTGGTGGGGGCGGGCCTGGCCGGTACGGCCACGGCGATCAGGCTGCTCCATTTCGCGAGAAGGCCGCTGGAGATCGTTCTGCTGGAGCGGCGGGCGGACTACCGCTCGGCAGGAGTGGCCTACCACCGTGACGGCAATCCCTGGGACTACGTCTTCAATATCCAGGCGGGCCGGATGTCGGTGTTCCGCGAGGATGTGCTTGATTTCATCACCTGGGCCAACCACGAGGCCGACCGCCGGAATTGGCCCCGGCGCTGGGCCTCCTGGACGTTCACCGAGCAGGGCCCCGCTCCCCGCCGTATCTTCCAGGACTACCTCGACGACCGGCTGGCGGAGGCAGTCCGGGAGGCGTGTTCCGGGGTCGTCCTCGTCGAAGCGGATGGCGAAGCGCTCGATGCGCGCCGCTGTGACCGCGGTTTCGAGGTGGCCGTCAGAGGTCTCAGCCCGAATGCGGCCGGGGGGCTGCGGCCGGGTCCTCTCGCGGACACCTTGCTGCTCGAAGCCGACCATGTCGTGCTCGCCACCGGGCTCGAACTCAGGGAGCCGGCCTTCGCGGCCGGCGTCGAGGATCACCCCTCCTTCATCCGTAACCCGTACTCCGCTGCCGCCATCCGTGAACTCACCCGGCTCCCGGCCGATGCCTCGGTGGCCATCGTGGGGTCCGTGCTGAGCGCGTACGACACGGCGGGGCTGCTGCTGCGCAACGGGCATACCGGCCCCGTGCGGCTGATCTCCCGGTCCGGGACGCTGTTCCGCACCTACCCGGGCGGGCATGAGCACGGGGTCGTACGGCTGCCGCGTCCCGACATCCTGATGGAGCCCTATCGCGGGCGCGAGGAATTCCTCGCCCGTGTCAGGGCCGCTTGGCAGGAAGCGTGTTCGTCCGTCAGGGAGCGGTACCCCGAGATGGACTCCGTAGTCATCTCCGAGCGGGTCGCGAAGGCTTGGGAGCCGTACCTTCCCGAGGCCATCGAGCGTGTTCCGAGCGAGGAGCTGCGCGGGCTGCTGGACGGGTATTCGACCGGCATCGCCGCTCTGCGGGTCGGGGCCGTGGAGTACACCATGGAGATCATCGAGCGGGCGATGCGTCCTGAGGACGGGCGGGTGGAACTGGTCGTCGGCCGGGTGGCGGAGATCGCTCCCGCGCCGTCCGGGCGGCTGACCGTCTCCGTGGTCTCCGAGCACGAGCGGCACAGCTTCGAGGCGGACCTCGTGGTGTCGAACTTCGGCAGGGAGTCCGACTACGCCAAGGTCGGGCATCCGCTCTGGCGCAGCCTTGTCCGGAACGGCCTCGCGACCCCTCATGCGCGTACCGGACGGGGTGTGGAGGTCGACGAGTGCGGGACTCTGCTGGACTCCGGCGCCGGTCCGGCCGGGCCGATCTCGGCCGTGGGTGTGCCGCGGGAGGGGGACGAGATCGTCAGGCACGGGCGGACCGGTGCCTTCGCGTTCAACCTCGCGGCCATCAAGAACCACTCCGTCGCCGTCGCCGCCCATGTCGTGGAACAGCTTGAACTGCTGCGGGACGGATTTCACCAGCTCGCCGCACGGCATCCCCAATACCGGAGCTATGTCAGCAATCCGGAGGAAGCGGTCCGGGGAGCACTGGAGGAGTCTGTGGAACTGGAAGTGCGGAGGCTTGCCAGCCGCGAGCGCAAAAGGAGGGAAGCGCTGGAATCCCGTCTGCACGCCCGCATTCGCTCCATGGGCGGTCTTCCCGTGCTTCCGACTGGCGTCCCCCGCGATGAGCGCCTGATCAGGGCGGTCGTCAACCGGGTGGCCGTGGAAAGGCTCAACAACGTTTCTGTGACGCCACGGCAGCTACGTCGGCAATTGGGACTGGAGAATGCCGAACTTCCGGAGGAATAGTTGAACGGGAACGGGCGACGGATTCTGGGGACTCTGCTGGCCGGCGGTACCGAGAATGTTCTCCGCGGCACCTGCAACAGATCGAGAAGCGCGCAGGAGGGGGCCATTCTCGTCGCGTCTTCCCTGGAAGCGGGACTTTACGACGCGATTGTGGCCGCGCGGGCCGTGGTGTGCGGGTCCGGCGGGCTCACCGGTCATATGCAGTCCCTGTGCCGTGGCAGGGGAATTCCCGTCCTCCGCGTGGACGAGGCGGACCTCGCCGATCTGATCGGTGAGGTGACGCTCTATCTGGAGAGCGCGTCGATCGTCGTCGCGCCGCGAACGGCGCCGTTGCCCGAGAGCGGCGGCTCCACTCTGGACGCCATCGGTTCGGCGTGTGCCGTCATCGCGGACTTACAGGACATCACGGCCATCAATTCCTGCGGCCCCAATGCCGCGCGCGTGGAGTCCTTCTTCATCCGGGAAGAGTTTCTCTGCCTCGCGCTGGGGCTGCGCCCTCTTGACGCCATGGCGGGCGACGCCGCGGCCATCACCGCGTACGGGCAGGCCATCGGAGAGCGTCTCTGCGAGTTCGTGACAGCGCTTCTGCCCGGTCAGCGACTCGTCCTGCGGATGCTCGACCTGCGTTCCGACCACGCGGCCGACGTCACCGAGACCGCCCCGGTCGCGGTCGAGCCCAACCCGGAGATGGGTATGCACGGTGCGCGTTGGCTCCGCGGCTCCACCGGCTACCGTGAGGCGCTCCACACGGTGCTGGCGACCTTGCGCAAACGTCTCGGGGACGAGGCGGGGCGCGTAGGGCTGTCGGTGCCGTTCGTCAGCGACGAGACGGAGTTCGCACAGCTCAGGGAGCACCTGGCGCTGCCCGACGGCACGCCCGTGTCCGCGTTCGTCGAGACGCCTTCCGCCGTCCACGCCACCGCCGCGATGTGTGCCGCCGGGGCCAGTGAACTGTTCGTCGGGCTCAAGGATCTGGTGCAGTTCTATCTGGCGGCCGACCGGGGCAACCATTTGGTCGCCGATTCCTACCGCACCCGGCATCCCGCGGTCCTGGACGGTGTGCGCAGTGTCGTGGAGGCCGCCCGCGCCGTGGGCACTCCGGTACGGGTCTTCTCGCTGGCTTCGGACCTTGAGCACTATCTCGAACATCTGCCGACGCCCGACGGCTACATGATGTGCACGGCGGAACTCCGGCAGCTGCTTCTCGCCTCGTCCTGACGGCCCGGGGCGCTCTTGACCCTCTCCTCTTCCTGAGAGACCGTCAGCGCGTGCCTGCGCGCGCATCCGCCTCACGCGCCGGCCCCTCGGTGACGTAGCAAGCCGACCTCTGTGTGAAAGGGCATCCCATGACGCACATCCCGCTCAACAACGACCTCCCCGGCATCAGCGGGCTGATGATCAACCGGCCGGACACCGCCGGCCCGCTGAACGATCTCGCCGAGACCCTGCTGCGGGCGCCCGCCTCGCTGCCCCAGGGCGAGCGGGAGCTGATCGCCGCGTACGTCTCCCAGCTCAACCGGACCCCGTTCTGCGCCGGGTCCCACGCCGCCTTCGCCGCCGCCCAGCTGGCGGACGGTCAGGAGCTGGTCGACGCGGTCCTCGCCGACCCGGCGACCGCCCCGATCGGCGCCAAGCTGCGTGCGCTGCTCGCCGTGGCGGCCGAGGTGCAGGCGGCGGCCCGGCCCGTCTCCGCCGAGGCGGTGGCCGAGGCGCGGCAGGCGGGGGCGAGCGACGCGGACCTGCACGACACCGTGCTGATCGCGGCGTCCTTCTGCATGTTCAACCGGTACGTCAGCTGCCTGGACACCGCGCTTCCGGCGTCCGACGACTACTACGTCAAGTCCGCGCACCGGATCACGACCGTGGGCTACGGGCGGGCTGTGAACGTGCCGGCCTGACGGCAGGACTTCCCATTCCGGCGGGACGGGTCGGCTTGCAACGCCCCGGGGGATGGTGGGTCAGGTACGTTCCATGGCCGCCGGACTGCGCCGGCGCAGCGCCGGGCGGGCCGGCAGGAGGATGCCTGCGGCCACGGTCACGACGACGGTCAGGGCGATGGCCGCCGCCTGGACCGGTGGCAGGCAGGGCAGCGATCCGGTGGCGGACAGGCTGAACGCGGTGAGGGGGATCAGGGCGGCCAGTGCGCCGGTCACCAGTCCGGTGACGATCACGATCGCCGCCTCGACCCGCAGCATGCGCCGGACCTGGGCGCGGCCCGCGCCCACCAGGCGGAGCAGGACCAGTTCCTGCCGGCGTCCGATGACGATCAGCGCCAGGGTGCTGAGGACGGCGATGACGGTGAAGCCGCCGACGACGCCGGCGGCCACGGCGGTGAGGACCTGGCTCACGCCCCGGTCCTCGGACCGGAGGTGTTCCGGGCTCGGGTGCGCGGTGACCCGTGCGCCGAGCACGGCACCGGTGAGCGCCCTGTCCACCGCCTCCCGCACGGCCTCCCGGTCGGCGTCCGGGGCGGTCCGGGCGAGGATGCGGGTGTCCAGCGGGGCGGTCACGTGGTGTGCCAGGGCCTCGCGGGTGAACAGGAAGTCGCCGAGCGCGAGGGACCGTTCGTAGACCGCGACCACTCGCAGGGTGGCGGTGACCCCGTCCCCGTAACGCAGTCGCACCGTGGAGCCGAGTCCGGCGTCCAGCGCGTCGGCCCGGGCCGCGCCGAGCGCGACGGTGCCCTCGCGCAGGTCCCGCAGGGAGCCGGAGGTGACGTCGGGGTCGAGCGTGGCGGGCAGGGCGCCGGGGGTTACGCCCATGACCGGGAGCCGTTCGAGGACAGGGTCGCCGGCCTCCTTCCTGGCCAGGACGACGGTGCTGTGCAGGGTGCCCGTGGCGGCCGCGACGCCCGGCACGGCGGCCACCCGGCGGGCGGCCCCCGCGGGCAGTCCGGCGGCCTCGGTCGTCACGACGAGGTCGGCGCGCATCGCCTGCCGGGCCTGGGCGCCGCCCTCGTGGTCCATGGTGGCGCCCGCCGCGAGCTGGACGCCCACGAAGGCGACGACCAGGGCGACCGGGGTGATGGCCGCCCCCAGCCTCCGCGCGTGCGCGGTGGTCGACGCGGCGGCGAGGTAGCCGCCGGCGCCGCCGAGTTTCCGGGCGGGCGGTGCGAGCAGGCGCGTGGCGGCCCGGGCGATCCAGGGGCCGAGGAGCGCGCAGGCGATCACCAGGGCCAGGGCCGCGCTGCCCGCCGCCATGGCCGCCTGTTCGCCCGGCTGCAACGCCGCGGTGCCCGCGGAGCTGAGGCCGGCGAGCAGCACGGTCAGGCCGGTCACGGTGCGGGCCCGGGCGGGCCCGCCCGGTTCGCTCCGGGCCTCGCCGAGCGCCTGGGCGGGACGGACCCCGGCGATGCGGCCGCAGGCCAGGGCGGCCGCGACCCGGGCCACGGCCAGGGTCAGAACGGCCGTCAGGACCGGGGTCGCGAACATCCAGGGCAGGACCGGGAGGTCGAGCCCGACGGGGACGGCGCCGCGGTCGCGCAGCATCCGCAGGAGCATCAGGAAGACCGGGACCGCGCCCACCGCGCCGGCCGCGGCCGCCTTGGTGGCGACGCCGGTCACCTCCCGGGCGACCGTCGCCCGCAGCTGCCCGGGGGTCGCCCCGACCGCCCGCAGCAGCGCCAGCTCGCGGGCCCGCTGGTGGACCGCCTGGGTGACCGTGCCGGCCACCACGAGCACGGCGGTCATGACAACCGTCGCGCACAGCGTGGCCAGCAGGTTGAGCAGGCCGGACCGGCTCGGTGCCGCGTCCAGGAACTCCGCCTGGCCGCGGCCGTTGCCGGTCAGGACCCGCAGCGCCGAGCTGTCCTGCGGGTCCCGGCTGCCGGCGACGGCGTCCCGGGCCGGTTTCTCGCCGGCCAGGGCCTTGCGCAGGGCGGGGCGCAGCTCCTGCGCGTCCACGCCGTCGTCGGCGAGCACTCCGATGGCGTCGACGGTGCCGGGGTGGCCGGACAGCCGGGCGGCCTCGCCCTCGGTGAAGAAGGCCGCGCCCTGGCGGTCGAGCCCGGTGTCGTCCGGCTCGCCCTTGGGGGCGACGATGCCGGAGACCACGTAATCGGCGGGTGCGCCGAGCGTCTGGAGGCGGAGCCGGTCGCCGGGGCGTACGCCTGCGCGTGCGGCCAGGTCGCCGTCGACCGCCACCTGGCGGGGCCCTGCGGGCGGCTTGCCGGCGCGCAGGGTGAACGGGGCGAGGGCCGCCGCCGGCCAGCCGTGGCCGTAGACGGGGGTGGGGGCGGAGGCGCTGGGTGGTCCGGGCACGGTGGGCGGGGGGAGGTGCGCCGGTGCACCGCCGCCGCCGAGCGCCGGTCCGGGCCCGGAGGTGCTGGACGGAGCGCGCACGCCCCGGCTGTCGGGGGCGGCGAGCGCGACCGGGAAGCTGCTGTCCGGGATGGCGGCGCGCACGCCGGGCACCTTGGCGAGCCGGTCCGCGACGGCGGCCGGGACTCGGACGCGTTCGGTGAGTGACCGGGTGACCGTGGTCATCGGGTCGCCCCAGGGCTTGGCCCGGTAGCGGGTGGTCTGGTCGGCGACGACGACGGCGGTGGTCGCCGCGTACCGCTCGACGCGGGCGTGGCCCACGAACGCCGACAGGGTGGCCAGGGCGAAGCTGCCGAGGAGCAGCGCGGTGAGCACGAGGGCCGCGAAGACGGCGGCCCATTCTTTGCGGTGCAGCCGTCTGGAGCGGCGGGCGAGGAAGCGGGCGGTGCGGCGGCCTCGCCCGGCCCGCGGTATCCGGTCGACGGTCACGCTCATCGTTCCCCTGGTCCAGCGAGGCGGCGGGTCACCGTTTGCGGGGTGGGGTGGTTCTCGTGGGCGACGATGCGTCCCGATTCGATGAAGATCGCCTCGTCGGTCCAGGCGGCGGCCTGTGGGTCGTGGGTCACCATCACCACGGTGTGGCCGGACGCGTCCACGGCCTCGCGCAGCAGTCGCAGCACCTCGTGGGCGGTGACCGGGTCGAGTGCGCCGGTCGGTTCGTCGGCGAAGATCACGGCGGGGTCGGTGACCAGGGCGCGGGCGATGGCCACGCGCTGCTGCTGGCCGCCCGAGAGGCGGAGCGGGGAGTCGTCCGCGCGGTCGCGCAGGCCGACGGCCGCCAGCGTCCTGAGGGCGCGTTCGCGCACGGCGGGGTCGTGGGGGTTCATGCCGCGCAGCAGCAGGGGGAGGGCGGTGTTCTCGCCGGCGGTGAGTGACGGTACGAGGTTGAGGGACTGGAAGACGAAGCCGATCCGGTCCCTGCGCAGCCGGGTGAGCGCCGGCTCGGAGAGCCGGGAGAGGTCGGTGCCGCCGATCCGTACCGTGCCGGAGGTGGGCCGGTCGAGTCCGGCGGCGCACTGGAGGAAGGTGGTCTTGCCGGAGCCGGAGCGGCCCATGACGGCCAGGAAGCGGCCCGGGGGCACGGTCATGCTCACGTTCTCCAGTGCGTGGAAGTCCCGCCCGCCGCGCCGGTAGCGGCGGGTGACGGATTCGAGGGTGAGCGCGTCGGTGCCCGTCGTGGGGCCGGGCGGTGGCCTTCTCCTTGTGCGTAGGGGCATTGGTTCGCCTTCCGGTCGTGCTCCTGCTTCGTCTCCGTGGCGACGGTAGGGCCGCGGCCAGGGGCGATACGAGGACGCTCGCACCCCGGTGCGGGTTCAGCCGGCACCACCCGGGTTCGGGCTGGTGGGGACACCGACCGGGGGTGCGCCCGCCAACTACGGTGTTTTCATGGTGCTTTCCTCCTCCCGGTTCCAGCGGTCCTGGCAGGCGTCCTGTCAGTTGTTCTTCGGGGTGCCGGTGGCCATGGCCGCTTTTCTGGGCTGTTTCGCGGTACCGGCCGGGGTGTTCTTCACGCTGGTCCTCGTCGGTGCTCCGGCCTGGCCTGAGATCGTGCGTGTGCTGCGTCGGTTCGCCGGGTACGAGCGGGGGCGGGCCGGCGGGTGGCTGGGCGAGCCGGTTCCGGAGGTGTATCTGCCGTTGGACGGCTCGCCGGGCGACCGGGTGCGTCTGGCGCTCACCGATCCCGGCACATGGCGGGACGCGCTCTGGCTGCCGTACGCGACTCTCAGCATCCTCGGTTTCAGCGTGCTGGTGCTGGTGCTGTGGCCGGTGGCGCTGGTCGTCGACGGTGCGGCGGCCGTGTGCGGGCGCCGGTCCGCGCGTGTGCTGCCGGTGTTCGAGAGTCTGGCGGATGCGCAGGCCCGGTGGACGGTCGTGCTGTTGAGGCCGTCGGCTTCGGCGAAACTCGGCCGGCGTGTGGCGGAGCTCTCCGAGTCCCGGGCCGGGGCCATGGAGTCGCACAGCGCGGAGCTCCGCCGTATCGAACGGGACCTGCACGACGGGGTGCAGGCCCAGCTCGTGGCGCTGTCCATGCGGGTGGGGCTGGCGCGGCAGCAGGTCAGGAGTGACCCGGACGCCGCGACGCGGTGGCTGGACGAGGCGCAGGAGGAGATCGACGCCACGCTCGCGGCGCTGCGGGGCATCGTCCGTACGGTGCATCCTCCGGTGCTCACGGACCGCGGGCTGGCCGGGGCGGTGCGCACGCTCGGGGTCTCGGCGGGGATTCCGGTGGAGATGAATCTGGCGGCCGTGGAGGACGGTCACCGGTTGCCTGCGGCGGTGGAGGCCGCGGTGTATTTCGTGATCGCGGAGTGTCTGACGAACGTACGCAAGCACAGTGGGGCGACCCATGCCTCAGTACGCTTCACCAGGGCCGGCGGGTCGCTTCGGGTCGTCGTCACGGACGACGGGCGCGGCGGTGCCGGGGAGCACGGGGGGAGCGGGCTGCTCGGCATACGCCGCCGGGTCGCGGCGCTCGACGGCACGACCGAGATCAGCAGCCCTTCCGGGGGGCCGACGAGGATGAAGGTGGAGCTGCCATGCGGATCCTGATCGCGGAGGACAACGCGCTGCTCCGGGAGGGGCTGACGCTGCTGCTGACGCACAACGGCCATGAGGTGGTGGCGGCGTGTGTGGCGGGGCCGGAGATCATGCCGATGCTGCGGCGCACCCGGCCGGACGCGGCGGTCCTGGACATGCGGCTGCCGCCGAGCTTCCGCGACGAGGGTCTGCGTGCGGCGGTCGCGGCCCGGCGGGAGTTCCCGGATCTGCCTCTTCTCGTACTGTCGCAGTACGTCGAACAGGCTTACGCGGCAGAGCTGCTGGCCCTCGGTGCGCGCGGGATCGGCTATCTGCTCAAGGACCGGGTGGGGCGGGTCGAGCAGTTCCTGGAGGCTCTGGAGCGGATCAGCGAGGGCGGTACGGCGCTGGACCCGGAGGTGGTCAACGAGATCATCCGGCAGCGGGCGTCGACGCGGTCGCTGGACGGGCTGACGGCGCGTGAGCGCGAGGTGCTGGAGCTGATGGCCCAGGGGCTGGCCAACGCGGCCATCGCCGAACGGCTGTTCGTCACGGAGCGGGCCGTCAGCAAGCACATCCGGGGGATCTTCGACAAGCTGAACCTGCCGGCGGAGGTCACCAGTGTCCACCGCCGTGTCCTGGCGGTTCTCGCGTATCTGGGCAACGACATCACGGGCGGGGCGGGGCGTTAGCCCGCGGACCGGCGTCGGCGGATGATCGCCCAGAGCACCGCGATCGCGTCGAGGGTGAAGCCCGCGCTCATCACGGCGGTGTAGGCGCCGTCGTCCACGGCGTGCGAGACCACGGAGGTGAGCATGGCGCCCATGAGGAAGACCAGCAGGGGCGGTACGTACCACGCGCTCCTGGGCTTCCGGGCGGTGCGGTCCTCGTCGTAGTCGGCCGAGCGTGCCATGAGAACTCCTGCTTCGCTGTGTGCTCTTCACGCGGTGCCCCGCGTCGTCACCCCCATGCTCCCCCGGCCCGGCGGGGCGGGGCAGTGCATCGTGCACCCGGATCGGGGTGGAGCCTGCACCACCGGTGGTCAGCCTCGGGGTGTACGTGCCGAGGCGTCCGCGTGGGCGAGGCGGCGCAGGGCGCTGAACATCGCGTCGCCCAGCACCGTGCCCACGACCACGCGCTCCACCAGGTCCTCGCGCCCGGCAGGGTGCCCGAGGTGGCGGAGGTCGGCGCGGGCGATCTGCTCGGCCGCCGCCGCGTAGTCGTCCAGAAGTACGGTGAAGTCCCCGTGGCCCGCCGCGCGCAGGGCCACGAGCACGTCGGCCAGCGCCTCGCCGGCCGGTCCGTCCGCCGCCGCCCGCCAGCCCAGGCGCCGCATCAGCCGGGCGACCTCGGCGCGGGCCTCGTCCAGCTCCGGTCCGGGCCCGGTCTCGCGGGGCGGGGTCAGGCGGTCCGTGGCGGTGCGGAGCACGTCGTCCAGTGGGCGGTCCGGGTCGTCCACGGCCCGTAGCACGTCGCCGATGGCCGCCAGGGAGAGTTTGCCGACGTCCAGCAGGGCCCGGACCAGGCGCAGCCGGTGTTCGTGGGCGCTGTCGTAACTGGCCCGTGTGGGGCTGGTGAGCCGGCCCGCGGGCAGCAGGCCCAGGCGGATGTAGAACTTGATCGTCGCCACGGGCACTCCGGACCTGCGGCACAGCTCGGCCATGCGCACCAGCGGGTGTCCTTCCTGGATCGGCAGCACGAAGGCGGGCTCTCGCCGGTGCGCAGACGCTAACGAGCGGGGGCGCGGCGGCGCCACTTCCAGCGTGCCCATCCGCTGCCGGATGGGCCGGGCCTTCGGAAGGCGGCGCTCAGTCGTTCGTCGCCCGGCGCACCTCGACCGGCTGCGGTGTGGGTGCGCCGCCGGGCCCGGCGAGCAGGGCGAGGGTTCTGCGGCGGGGCAGGAAGCGGGTGGTCAGGAGGGTGAGCAGGCGGTTGGCCCTGCCCGGGACCGTGGTCGGCCCGTCGTCCTCGCGCAGGGCGCGCAGGGCCGCGGCGACGACCTGTTCGGGCGTCCCGACCAGGGCGGCGGGCGCGTCCTCGTGGCGCTGGGACTCGGTCGCCGTCATGCCGGGGCAGAGCGCCAGCACGCGGATGCCGGTGTCGCGGTGGGCCGTCCAGAGCGCTTCGGTGAGGGCGGTGGTGTACGCCTTGGTGGCGCTGTACACGGCGAGGTCCGGCTTGGGGGTCCAGCCGAGGGTCGAGGAGACGTTGAGCAGGGCGTCGCCGGGGCGGGCGTGGCTCAGGAAGGCGTACGAGAGTGCGGTCACGGCGCGGCAGTTGAGGTTCAGCATGTCCTCGGCCCGGGACAGCGGGGTCTCGGTGAAGGGGCCCGTGGTGGCGGTTCCGGCGTTGTTGACCAGCAGCCGGACGCGGGTGCGGGCGATCAGCTCGCCGGTGCGGCGGACCCCGTCCTCGGTGGTGAGGTCGGCGGCCAGCCATTCATGGCCGGGGCCCAGTCCGGCGGTGAGGGCCCGCAGGCGTTCGGCGTCGCGGGCGACGGCGATGACCCGGTGGCCTTCGGCGGCCAGGCGGTGGGCGAAGGCCCGGCCGATTCCGGCGCCGGCTCCGGTGATCAGGGCGGTCGGGCGGTCGTCGGTCCGCGTCGGCACGGGTCACCCCGCCGAGGGGCGGGTCGCGGGCTGGGCGCGGAAGGAGAACGCCTCCATCAGGCGGCGGCGCGCGGTCTTCTGCACCGCCGCGATCCCCCAGGTGCCGTCGCCCCGGCGCACCAGGGTGTACGTGGCGATCTTGTCGGCCCGCCCCTCCTTGGCGCCGTGCTTGCGGACGGTTCCCCGGGTGACGGCCACGGCGGTGTCCGGGCCGTGGAACCGCACGCTGATCACGTCGAGGTCGAGCCGGGTCCTCTTGAGGAAGCTGTCGAACAGGGCCTGATGGGCGCGTCCGATCTCGGTGCCGCCCTGGTAGACGGTGCCCACGTACGTGACGTCGGTGGCGTCCTCGGTGAAGCAGGCGCCGTACGCGGCTCCGTCTCCGGCGGCCCAGGCTGCGGCGCTGCGGTGCAGCAGGGTGTGGACGGCGGTGGTGTCCTCGGTGGTGGTCATGGCGGTGTCCTTCCGGGGGTGGCGGGCGGGCGGCGGGGTCACTTCTCGGCCTTCGGGGCGGTGGCCGGGTCCCAGAGGAAGGAGAGGCGCTCCATGACGTTCTGACGCTGCGTGTTGTGGAAGGCGGCGATGCGCCAGTGGCCGTCGCCCTCGCGGACGAGCGTGTACGTCTGGGTCTTGGTCAGGTCCGCGGCGTCCGGTGCGTCCCCCTTGTAGGTGTCGCCCCGGCTGGTGACGACGGCGGTGTCGGGGCCGTAGAACCGGATGCCGAGGAACAAGTCGGCGAGGCCGGTGCCCTTGACGAATCCGTCGAACAGGGCGCGGTGGGCGTCGGCGATGTCCTCGCGGCCCTGGTAGTGGGTGCCGACGTAGGTGGTGTAGGTGGCGTCGGCGGTGAACTGCTCGCCGTATCCGGTGGCGTCGGCGCGGCCCCAGGCGTCGGTGAGGTCGCTCAGGGTGTCGCAGACGGCGCGCTGGTCGGCGGCCACCGCCGTGCCGGACGGGGTGGCGATACGGGTGGGGGTGACGGCGGTGCACTCGGCCTGTCCGAGGACCTTGGGGTCGGAGGTGGCGTCGAGCCAGAAGTAGCCGCCGGCGGCCGCGAGGACGGTGACCAGGGCGCCTCCGAGGAGGACCCGCTTGACGGTGCGGCGGCGGGAGCGCGGCTTGGGGGCGGTCTGCTCGGGTGCGGTGGTGTCCGGGGTCTCGGTGACGGTTGTCAACACCAGCCATGCCGTCCGGGGCCAGTGAGACCTACCGCCGGTATCTGAGCGCCGTCATGCTGCACGGCCACGCCAGCGCCAAGGCGTGCGAACTGGGCGCCACCGACCTTTACGCGCTCAACATCCTCGGACTCACCGGCCCGTTGACCCCCGGCGAGCTCGGCGCGCGTACGGGGCTGACCACCGGCCCCACCACCCGTCTGATCGACCGGCTGGAGGCGGCGGGGTATGTGCGGCGCGCGCCGTCCCCCGACGACCGGCGCAAGGTGATCGTGGAGCCCGTCGGCAAACCGGCCGGCCTGGACGAGGCGATGGGCCCCGCCCGTAAGCGCATCGGCGAGCTCTTCGCCGGCTACACGCCCGACCAGCTCGCCGTCCTGTTCGACTACTTCGCCCGCGCCTCGGAGGCGTACCAGGCCGCCGCCGAGCAGCTGCGCGGCGGTACGGACGCGTGAGGGACCGGATCGAGCGGCTGATGCCGGCCGATCCGGTCCCTGGGCGGCGGTGGGGCGGCTACCGCCGGACTCCTGGTGGTGACGAGGGTGTGGCGGACCCAGGCGCGGTCACCTCGGGTGGGTACGGATGATGTCGACCGCCTCCGGGATGCCCATGTAGGGCAGCCGGATCTCGGCCATGTCGTCGGTCCAGCGTTCGGCCAGGTCGTAGCGCTGCTTGGGGGTGGTCTCCAGCAGTTTGCAGCCGGGGAAGACCTGGTAGCCGTCGAGGAGGGCAGTGTGCTGGAACATGCCTTCCTGGAACAGCTCCTCGCGTTCGAGGACGAATTCCTCCGAGGGAAGCTCGTCCCACAGCGCACGGCCGCGGCGGATCAGCTCGATCAGACGGGGACGGTACGAGGGGTTGCGCCGGAGGTGGTCGCGGACGATGGAGCTGCCGACGGTCAGGTGGCGGATCTCGTCGATGGAGGCGCCCCGGGCGATCTCGGAGGCGGCCGGGTCGAGCAGGGTCCACTTGCGTTCGCTGAGTTCGGCGGCGGGGGCGAGGACGCCCTCGATGACGATGGTGAAGACGGCGACCGCGCCGATGAAGTCGCCCTCGTCGCGGACGACCGTGGTGGCGAATTCGGCGATCGGGTTGAGGACACGCTTGGTGTAGTCCTCGCCCTGGCCGCTGATGAAGCCGAGGAGGTCCTGTTCCGGGATGCCGAGGTCGACCAGGTGCTTGCGGAAGATCATCGCGTGCCGGGCCTCGTCGACGACCTGGGTGACGAAGAACTCCTGCTCGACCACGCCCGGAGCGCCGATGACGTAGTTCGACAGGACGTTGACCGCGCGGGACTCGGCGAGGGAGCGGTTGCCCAGCTCCAGGACGAGCGCCTCGCGCAGGGGGCCGTCGGCGCGCATGTAGTCGGGGGTGACCGCGGTGTGGCCGCGTTCGGCGCGGCCGTCGCGCAGGGTGCCCTGGGCGACCGCGGAGAGCCAGTAGCCGAGGTCGCACTGCTCGGCGGTGAGGGTGAGTTCCTGCGCCCCGTCCAGGAGGTTGGGGGCCAGCTCCCAGTCGGCTTCGACGGGGACCTGGTCGGGGTTGGACGGCGTGTGGGTGGTCATGACACCTCGCTGTGAGAAGGGGTGGCCCGGGGTGCGGGGGCGGGGGTCAGGACGCCCGTGTGCACGCCGCCGGCGAAGCTGAGCAGGGGAACGTCCGGGCGATGGGAACCGCCGGTGACCTCGGCGAGCAGCAGATCGTGGTCACCGACCTGGTGCCAGCCCCATACCCGGCAGGACATGTGAGAGAGACAGCCCTCCAGCAGGGGCGCGCCGCTGAGAGGGTCCGCGGTCCACTCGTACGGTGCGAACTGGGCGTCGCCCAGCGGCCGGTGCGGGTCCGCGAAGTTGTGGGCGGTCCCGTTCTGCGCGGCGGACAGGACGTTGACCGAGAAGCGGCCGGTCCGGCGGACCAGGGTGGCGAACGTCGAGGTGGGGCGCAGTCCCACGCCGAGGATGAGCGGGTCGCGCGACAGGGTGAACACGGCGCTGGCCGTGGTGCCGTGCCGGATGCCGTCCTGGTTGACGGTCAGGACGGTGACGCCTGAGGTGAGGCGGCGCATGGCCTGGCGCGCCTGGTCGGGATGGGCGAAGTCGGTGGTGCGGGCCGGGCCCGGACCGGTGGCCTCCGCTGCCGGGTGGCGGGGCGGATCGGTCAGCCCGGTGGGGTTGCCGGTCATCGGCCGGCTCCGACGACGGTGGTGCCCTGGTCGTCCGGCAGGGGCAGCGGAACGGGCCCGTCGGTGGCCGCACGCCGCTTCAGGAAGGCGGTGACCTCATCGACCTGGGGTGTGGCGACGGGTTCGAAGGGCAGCCCGAACGGCTTGTAGAAGTTGCCGAAGACCCCCCGGTCGCCGAACACGTGGAACGCGAGGGCCAGCAGGGCCCATTCGGGACCGATGAGCCACATCCACAGGGCGGCCACCGCGCCGACGGTGATCAGGCTGTGCATCGTGTTGTACAGGACGTAGTACGCCTTGGGGATGCGGCCGTTCGCGCTGCGCCGGAACGCGATGGCGCCCGGGATGTAGCCGATGAGATCGATGTACAGGAACAGGGCGATGGCGTAGCCCCACCGGATCTCGGTGAAGTGCAGGAGGATCAGGGCGATCGTCACCACAAAGGCGACCAGATACTCCGCGCGGTGGAGGGTGAAGGTGACGCGGGACTCGACCGGGTTCTTGATGTCCATGGGTGGCCTTCCGTCGGGCGGGGTCGGGTCAGGACAGGCGCAGCGGGCCGCCGGCGAAGTAGTCGGCCATCTCGGCCGCCACGCTGGCGCGGGAGGGCGGGTGGAAGGCCAGTGCCCGTACGGCGGAGGCGAGATAGGAGACCTCCGCCGAGCGGATGTAGGACATGCCGCCGAGTATTTCCACGGCCTGGTCGACGGTGGCGGCCAGGAGGTCCTGCGAGGCGTAGCGGGCGGTGAGGACGGCGGCGACGGCCTCGTCCCCGTCCACGCCGTCCTCCAGGGCGCGGGCGGCGCCCTCGACCAGTCCGACGGCGGCGTCCAGGCGGGTGCCGAGGGCGGCCCGGTCGGCGGCCGAGCCCCGGCCCGCGGTGATGACCCGGTCGACGAGGGTGGAGGCGGCGCCCGTGTACGCGGCGGTGGTGAGCAGCTCGAACCAGGTGAATCCGCCGGTCTGGAGATCGTCGAGGCGGCCGTGGTCCTCGGGGGTGCTGATGATGGTGAGGTCTTCGGGCACCTCGACGTCGGTCAGGTGCACCTCGTCGCTCTGGGAGGCCGCCAGGATGGGGGTGGACCAGAAGGGGGTGGTGGTGATGCCGGGCGAGGTGGCGGGGATCAGCATCAGTGCCAGACGGGACGTGCCGTCCGGCTGGGTCAGCATGACGCTGGCGGTGAGCACGTCCATGGAGTGCGAGAGGCTGCACGGCTTCTTCGAGCCGTTCACGCGGTAGCCGCCGGGCGTGCGTTCGGCGGTGATGGAGGGGGCCAGGATGTTCTGGTCCGTGCGGCCCTCGGCCCATCCGGAGGCGAGCAGCAGGTTCTTCGGGGCGATCGCGGACAGCAGTTCCAGCTGGGCCGGGGTGAGGCGGGCGGTGATGCCGGCGAGGCGGAAGAGCATCGCGATGGTGAAGTGGTGCATCACGGTGGCCACGCCGAGGGACGGGGAGGCCGCGGCGATCGCGCGCTGGACCCGTACGGCTTCCAGCGGACCGGCGGCCTGGCCTCCGTACGAGGTGGGGACGAGCAGGGAAGGGCCGTTGCAGGTGCGGTAGAGCTCCAGCACCGGACTGTCGGCGCCCTCCCGTTCCATGAGGGGGATTTCCTCGATCGCTTCGAGAAGTCCTTTGTGGAATTTCTCGCAGACATCCCGCGCCGTCGCCAGGGAGCGCATGCCGTGTTCTCCTCGAACCAACTGGGAGTTCTCCTCGAAAGGCGAGGAATGACGTGTGGAATATTCGTCCAGAAGTGTGGCATCCGATGTCTGACCCTGCCCTGACACGACTCTGACCATGGATTGCCCCGAGTCGCGGGGCCTGCTTGGGGAACTGCCCCTGACCACTGGCTGACCGGCCGCTGACGGGGCGGGGTGGATGCTTGCGGGCCACTTCGGGCGCGTGGGATAAGTGATGGAACTGTCGGCTGGAGAATGGACCTCACATGACCGGGGCAATCCTGGAGACGGACATTGCACTGGATGCCGTCCGCCGGTATGCGGATGCCGACAATCCGAGCGCTTATTTCGCTTTCAATGACGGCAACAGTTATTTCCGGCTGCCGGACGTGCCGGGGTTGATCGTGTACCGGCAGGTGGGCGGATATCTGGTGCAGTTCGGCGGCCCGTTCGCGCCGTTCGGGCCCGCCGGGCCGGACGGGGCGCGGGAGCGGCTGCTGCGCGGTTTCGTGGCGTTCGCCGAGAGCCAGGGCCGGCGGATCGTCTCCGTCCAGGTGCAGTCCGGCGACGCCCAGCTGTTCGTGGACCACGGCTTCACGGTGAACCAGATGGGTTCCTCGTACGCGGTCGATCTGGCGGAGTTCACCCTGGCCGGTACCCGGTTCATGCAGCTCCGCAACAAGATCAAGCGGGCGCTGCGCGCCGGCCTGGTGGTCGAGGAGGTGCCGTACGACGAGTGGGCGGAGCGGGTCGAGAAGCTGGACGCCGCGTGGCTGACCACCAAGGGCGAGGGCGTGAAGCCGCTGGAGTTCCTGGTCGGCCAGACCGGCGGGCGCCATCAGGAGCTGCGCCGGCTGTTCGTGGCGCGGCGGGACGACGAACTGGTCGGGTACGTGTCGTACGCGCCGGTGTACGGGTCGCGCGCCGGCTGGATGCACGATCTGAGCCGGCGGCTGCCGGAGGCTCCGCCCGGGGTGATGGAGGCGGTGAACAAGGGGGCGATCGATGTGTTCCGGCAGGAAAAGGTGGGCTGGCTGCACTTCGGGTTCACTCCGTTCACCTCGCTGACGGCGCCGCAGTTCCCGGGGTACAGCAAGGCGTTCCACTGGTTCATGAAGTACCTGTGGGAGCACGGCGCGCACATCTACCCGGCGCGGACGCAGCTGGACTACAAGCTGAAGTGGGCGCCGCAGGTGGTGCTGCCGGAGTACGTCGCGTTCCACGGCCCGGCGAGTCTGCCGGCTCTGGTGCACGTGTTCAGGGCGTGCAACGCGGTGTGAGCCGGCCCCGGTGCGGGGTGCGTGCGGTGACGAGCGCGGGAGGGAGGTGAGCGCGATGGCGGAGTCTGCGGAGATCGAGGCGCAGGGGCAGCGGGTCGTGGAACTGTTCCAGGCGTGCGCGGCCGCCCCGGACGACCCGGCGGCCGCGGAGCGGGCGGACGAGAGTCTGGCCGCGCTGGACGCGCTGCTCGGCGAGGCGTCGTAGGGCGGCCGGCCGGTCAGAGCCGCGGCCCCTCACCCGGATGCGGGTGAGGGGCCGCGGCGTCGGTGCCGGAGGACCGCCGGCTCAGCCCGTGGTGACGGGCGTACGGCGCTCGGCGGACAGCGCCAGTTCCAGCCGCTCGTCGAGGTGGCGGGCGGAGGAGTTGACGCGCCACAGGGAGCCGCGCGCGATGCCGCGCCGCATGTAGTCCGAGCCCGCGCTGGGGATGACCACGTTGTGGAACCAGCCCGCGGCGTGCTGGGAGTCGATGGTGATGTGCAGCCGGTGGTAGGTGATGCCGACCTCGGGCAGGCCCAGGCGCTCCCAGGCGCTGACGACGTTGCGGAAGCGGTCCGGGGCGAGCCATTCCGTCATGCCGAGGAAGCCGACGGCCTCGGGGTAGAGGTGGCGGTAGCGGCACAGCAGCACCGCGAGGTTGCCGGAGTGGAGGTCGGTGGTGGTCATCGCCGCCTCCAGCTCCTCGGGCCGGACGTCGAACACGTCGTAGATCTTGTTGAAGAGGTGGGTGTGGACGGCCTCGGGGTCGCCGTTGCCCATCTCGTCCCAGTAGTTGTTGGCGATCTCCATCTTGCTGGCGCCGGCGGTGCCGATCTGCATCATGGCCAGGAAGTCGTCGAACCGGCCGTCGATCAGCGATTCCTGGATGACGTAGGTGCGCAGGTCATCGCGCTGGGCGTCGCGGTTGATGAACTCGGTGTAGTACGGGTGCTTGTAGGCGCGGTGGCCGCGGACTATGCCCTTGAGCCAGGACAGGAACTGCTTGGGGTCCCCCGGGGCCCGGTCGAGGACGCCGTCCTCCAGGTGGGCGTCCTCGGTGGCGATGGTGGCCCGCTCCAGCATGCGGGTGACCTCGTGGAGCAGGGCGGAGCCCTCCGCGGTGGGGTGGTCGGAGATCTGCATCACCGTCTGGTAGATGCGGGAGAGCAGCAGTTGCTGCGCGTACCGGGCCCGGACGGCGGGGCCGGGGGCCCCTGCGGCGGCCTCGTTGACGGCGGAGATTTCCGCGACGATGCGCTCGCGGTCACCCCCCAGGGTTCGGTCGAGCTCTTCTGCGGGGGCCGCCAGCCAGGACGTGAGCTCGTCGACGATCGCCATGGGGTCGGTCGGAGCGCCTGTGGCTGTCGCCGTGGCGGCACTGTCATTGCTGAACACTGCTTCTCCAATGTCTGTCGGGAACCGGCGTCGATGCGCGTCGTGTCCACGTGATCCCGCCGCTCTCGGGCGTGCGGAGGAATGGATCCCCTGATTACGGATCGGCCGTCATGCCAAAGACACGCGCATCCGGCTCGGGAGATTCGGATACGCGTGCCTTGGGATGAGCATCGGCGGAGAGGGCAGGATTCGAACCTGCGTGGGCGTTAACCCGTCCGACAACAAGTGCCGGACCCCATTCGGCCGCTTTGGGAACCTCTCCCGGCCTTTCGGTGACTTCAGCTTCGCACGAATGTGCTGACACGCCCCTGATCGGACCCTGAGCACGGGCAGCGTCAGGAGCGTGTCAGAAGGCTGCGGGGATAGTGGCGTACGCAGCCGGCGTGCTCGGGAATAGACGCGCGGCCGGTTTCCCAGCGTCCTAGCAAGGAGAATTCGTTGACCGCCGAGTCCGTGAAAATTCCCGTGTCGAGGCTCTACAACGACGAGAGCGGGGAATCGCACTTCGTCGACGAGATGCTGGAGGTGACGGCGATGAACTTCGCGCCGCCGGCTCCGTCGCTCCACGTCTCCGAGGGCGTGCCGGCCAAACAGGCCGTCTACCTGTTCATCCCGAAGGGCTGGGTGGGCGACTTCCACCCGGCGCCGCGCCGTCAGATCATGACGCTGCTCAGTGGATTGCTGGAGTGCGGTGTGAGCGACGGTGCCTGGCGCACCTTCTCGCCGGGCAACAGCCAGCTGGTGGAGGACACCGAGGGCAAGGGCCACGCCACGAAGGCCCTGGAGGACTGCGTCATGCTCGTGACGCAGCTCGACTAGGGGATCCGACGCGGCGCCCTCCCCCGGCCGCGGCCGTACGCATGCGAAAGGGGCGCGGGCCCGTCGGCCCGCGCCCCTTCGGCGTGTCGCGGTCAGCCCTTGACGTATCCGAAGCTCTCGACGATCTGACCGTTGGAGAGCCGGTGCACGTTGACGCCACGGATGAAGTCGGCAGGTCCGGAGCCCCAGCGCAGGGTCCAGCGCACGACCGAGCGCTCGCCGGCCACCCAGGTCTCCTCAACGGTGAAGTCGGCGTCGCCGTTGGAGGCGATCCCCGACCAGAAGGCCAGGCACTCGTCGTAACCGTTGTGCTTGGAGCCGTCGGGGGCCGGGCCGGAGTTCTCCAGCCGGCAGTCGGGGGCGATCAGGTCCTTCAGCAGCGCGGGGTCGTGCTTCTGGAAGGACTCGTTGAACTGTTCGATAACTTTGCGAGTCTGCTCGTCGGTCGTCATTTTCTTCCTCATCTCGTCGTATCGGTACGGGGTGAACGATTCCCCGGGGAAAGTCATATCGGTAGGACCGTGTGCGCGTCCAAGCGGACACGGCGTCCCGTCAGTAGTAAGTCAGCGGAGTCTCCCTACCGTTGGGGCATGACCGATGCGGACAAGGCACCTCTCGACCTGGCCTACCGACAGGCCATCGAATATCTGACGGGCCTCGCAGAACGTCCGGTGGGAGCCACGGCGGGCACCGAACAACTGCTGAAGACATTCGGCGGACCGCTGCCCCCGGGACCCGTTTCCGCGACCGAGACCGTCGAACTGCTGGGAAGGGCCGCGGCCGAGGGCGGAATCCCCACCGCCTCGGGCCCCCGCTACTTCGGATATGTCACCGGCGGCACCCTGCCCGTGGCGATCGCCGCCGACTGGCTGGTCGCGGCCTGGGACCAGACGGCCAGCCTCTACAACCTCTCCCCCGCCGTGATGGTGGCCGAACATGTGGCGGCGACCTGGGTACTGGACCTGCTGGGCCTGCCCCAGGACGCCTCGGTCGGTTTCCCGACGGGCTGCACGATGGCCCATCTGACCTCGCTCGCCGCCGCCCGCCACAAGCTGCTGGCGGACGCCGGCTGGGACGTGGAGCGCGACGGCCTGACGGGGGCGCCGCAGGTGCACATCGTGGCCGGCGCGCAGCACCACATGACGATCGACCTGGCCGCCCGGTATCTCGGGTTCGGCACCGGGCGGATCCGCAATGTGCCGGTGGACGACAAGGGCCGGATGATCGCCGCCGAACTGGAGCGCGTCCTGGCGGGGCTGGACGGGCCGGTCATCGTCTGCGCGCAGGTCGGCGACGTCAACACCGGCGCGATCGACCCGGTCGGCGAGGTGTGCGACATCGCGCACCGCCACGGCGCCTGGGTGCACGTGGACGGCGCCTTCGGGCTGTGGTCGGCGGCCAGCCCGGCGCTGCGGCCCCTGGTGGCGGGCGTGGAGCGCGCCGACTCCTGGGCCCTGGACGCCCACAAGTGGCTGAACGTGCCGTACGACTGCGGCATCGTCGTCATCGCCCACCCCGAGGCACACCGCGCCGCCATGCTCAACGAGCGGGCGGGCTACCTGCCTCCGGCCACCGAGGGCGAGCGGGACGCGATCGAGTGGGTGCCGGACTTCTCCCGGCGCGCCCGCAGCCTGCCCGTCTGGGCGGCGCTGCGGACGCTGGGGCGTTCGGGCGTCGCCGGGATGGTGGAGCGCTGCTGTGCGCTGACCCACCGGTTCGCCGGGCAGCTGGCGGGCCTGGACGGGGTCGAGCTGCTGAACGACGTGGTGCTCAACCAGTTGCTGGTGCGCTTCGGTGACGACGACGAGGTGACGCGGGCGGTGATCGCGCGGATTCAGTCGAGCGGGGTCTGCTGGTTCGGCGGGACGGTGTGGCAGGGCCGTGCCGCGATGCGGGTGTCGGTGGTCAACTGGCGCACGGGCGAGGAGGACGTGGACCGCAGCGTGGCGGTGATCCGCGCGGCGCTGTCCGAGGTCGCCGAGGAGCGCGCGGCCGTGTCCGCCGCCTGACCCGGGCGGGCACGCCACCGCACGAGCCCCCCTCCCCGATGTGCCGGGGAGGGGGGCTCGTGCGGTGGGTTCAGCGGGTCGGGCCGAGCGGGCCGGTGGCCGGGACGATCATCCCGCTGGGCAGCCAGTCGGGGCCGGTGCCGCCGTGATGGGCTCCGCCGGCACCGCCGGAGCCGGGGACGAACACGGTGGCGGCCGCGTACAGCCGGAGAGCGGAGACGGGCGTGCCGCGGGCGGCCCGCCAGGCCGTGTAGCTCGTGCCGCTGGGGGTCTCCCCGGGCAGCCAGGTGCCCAGGGCGGCCAGGTAGTCCTCGGCCTCCGGGGACCGGGGGACGTAGCTCAGCGGCAGGAGCTGGCCGGCGCTGGGCTGGAGCAGCGGGGCATTGAGCAGCCAGGGGGCGAGGTACGTGCCTTCGGCGCGGGTCTTGCCGGAGGCGACGGCTCGTACGGCGGAGTCGGCGCCCTTCCAGCCGGCGACGACGACGAGCGGCAGGTTCCGGGTGTCCGGTCCGGCCACGGTCAGTCCGGCCCGGGCGGCGGCCGCGCGGACCTCCGCTGCGGCGGCCCGGCCGCGTGGGGAGGAGTCGGCGGTCAGGGCCAGCGCGTGGTGGCCGCGGCCGGCCAGGTAGTCGACGGTGGCGCGGAGCGCGGCCGCGTCGGCCTTGGTGAGGGTGTCGGAGGGGCAGCTGGTGAGGGGCACGGTGGGCAGGGCCGCGTCCTTGCCCAGGGTGGAGGCGGGGTGTGTGCCGGAGTGGTCGGTACCGGTCTGCCCGGCCGCCGGGGTGCCGGTCCGCTCGGCCGTTCCGGTGCCGGTCCGCTCGGCCGCCCCCGTGTCGGCGGCGAGGGCGCGGCCGAGTGCGTAGTGCGCGCACTCGGGACCGTCGGGTCCGCTCACCGTGGCCGTCGGGCCGGATTCGGCGCGTGCCGCCGCCTTGCCGGTGTCGACCGGGAGGCCCGCGGTGGCCCCGCCGGTGGAGACCCACAGGGTGCTGCGGCCGGCCGGCAGGTCGACCACGGTCCAGGTCAGGGTGGAGCCGGGGCGTGAGCGGCCGGGGGTGAGCCGGTCGGCGGCGGGCCCGGCGGCGCCGTCCTCGGCGCTCATCGCGACGAGGTTGGCGCCCGGGCGGCCCGGGACCACGAGGACGGGCACCTGTTTCTGGCCGACGCTCAGTGAGGTCAGCACCGGGGTGCCGGCCGGGATGTCCCGGCCGGTCTGCTGGGGCTGGGTGGCCGCGGCGGTAGCGGCCAGGACGGTGACGGCCACCGTCGCGCCGAAGTACGCCGCCATGGCGGTCCGGCCGCGCAGCAGCCGGCGCCACAGCAGCAGGGTGCCGAGCGCGAGGGCGGCGGCCAGGACGGCCGCCGCCGGGAGAATCGCGTACATCACCGCAGGACGTCGTCACTGACGACGAACAGCACGCCGTGCGGCTGGCTGTTGCCGTAGTCGCCGTGCGGCCAGGAGGTGCGGTTGAAGCTGACGCACGGCTGGTGGGTGCGCTCGTCGCGGAAGGACCGGTCCAGGCTCACCCGGCCGCGGCGGTCCAGGTTGAACATGCACACCCGGTGGTCGCCGCCGCCGCCGAAGGAGCCGGCGACGAAGTAGTTGGCGGTGGCGATGCGGCGTACGTCGGTGGTCTCGCGGTACGTACCGTTCGCGGTCCGCTTGAAGTTGTCCATGGCGCCCCAGTGCGGGCCGCCGTCGGTGGTGTCACGGATCGGGATGGTGTCCACCAGGCTCGGGCAGTCCCGCTCGAACGCGCCGCGGTACGCCTCGGCGAGCCGGTCGACGGAGCACTTCGTACCGGGTCCGGCGGCCAGCAGCTTCTGGATGTCGAGGACGTACATCATGCCCGTGGTGGCCTTGTCGAGCGGCTTTCCGTACGGCGTGGACTGGCCCATGACGGTGTGGAAGAGGAACCGGTCGTCGGGGCTGACGGCCAGCCAGCTGGAGTTGTCCCCGCCGCCGTTGACCTTGGAGCCGGGGTTCATGGCCCGGTAGGCGGCGGTGTCGTCGAAGACCTCCCGCCACTTGGGGGCGGGGGCGGTGATGTCGGGCGTGTAGAAGACCGCGCCACCGGCCATGGAGGAGACGAAGGCGCCCTTGTGGCCGGGCCGGTTCGTCAGGGCGGTCTCCATCACCACGCGGGACTCGCGGAAGAAGGGACGCGATTCCAGGGCTCCGCGCGGGCCGTCGGCGACCTTGCTGACCGAGGTCAGCTTCGGGTTGTTGCGGTCGGAGATGTCGAAGACGCGGACCGTCTGCCGGGCCAGGTTCTCCACCAGCGGGGAGTCGGGCGTCATGAAGTTGCGGGCCTCGGCGAAGTCGCTGGCCACCATGACGTTCAGGTCCTCGCGGACGGCGATGCCGTGCGGGTTGGCGCAGCTGGCCTTGGGGAGCGCGGGGACGTTGCCGCACTGCTGCGGGTTCTCGCCGTGCTCGGTGGCGGCCGGGATCTCGGCGAGGGTCTTGCCGTCCTTGCCGATGCGGACGATCTCGCCCGGGGAACCGCCGGCGCCGTTGCCGACGCGTACCTCACCGTTGGTGTAGGTACAGGGCCCGGTGACGTTCGGGCCGCCCATGTAGCTGGCGTACGCGGTGCCGTCGCTGAGCACCTGGTAGGCGTCGGGAAGGGTGCCGCAGGGCGTGTCGGCGGCCGTGTTGACGCCGACGATCTTCAGCTCGGGCAGGGCCTTGGCGTCGAAGACGAAGGTGGTGTCGGCCATGATGCCGCCGACGTAGATGCGGTCGCCCTTGTGCCAGACGTACTGCACGTGGTGCGGCTCGTTGGCCTTGTTCGGGCCGACGGTGACGGTGTTGGCCACCTTCCCGTACGTCGACGAGCCGGGGGTGGCGTCGATGACGGTCAGGAAGTCGGGGGCGGGCTGCTGGGCCGGTCCGGCCCAGGCGATCAGCCACTCGCGGCCCTTGCCCCTCGCCGCCTTCGCCAGGTGGTTGGTGGCCGTGTAGGTGACGCCGTCGCTGCCCTGGACCGCCGAGGTTTTTTCGACGGGGCTGTACGCGGCGGCGCCGGTGCCGTTCAGCAGAGCGGTGGCCATGCCCACCGTCAGCAGGAACGGCATCATGCGCCGGACCGGCCTGCTCCGCCGGAGTCCTTGAAGGATCATCTCTGCTCAAGCCCCTCGAAAAGGAACGGAATGGAAAGGGAGGGGAATTGCCTGCTGCCGATGGCGGGCAAATATCCCCGCCGCACTATCGCATCACCCGGCTGACTCTCCGCTGACACGCCTCTTACCGGGTCCTGACGGCCGGCCGGAACCCCGACAAAGGGTCTGATTACGCAGCTCAGGGCCGGTCTTCGGACCCTCACCGGCCGCCCATCAGCCACCTGTCAGCACCGCATAGGCGCACCTTCCGTATTCTTTCTGACAGGTGTCGCAGAAATTCACTTCGCTTTCTTCTGCATTTCTGCCGGCAGAGCCTGCCGGAATCCGTCGCGGTGCCGTACGCGCCGCTCACCGAAAAGGGGCCGCATGACGGTCTTCGCCAGGGTGCGGAACACCGCGCGCTCGCGCGTGCTGAGCCACTTGGACTCGTTGGAGTCCGAGGCGGTGCACATCTTCCGTGAGGTGGCGGGTGAGTTCGAGCGGCCGGTGATCCTGTTCTCGGGCGGCAAGGACTCGATCCTGATGCTGCACCTGGCGCTCAAGGCGTTCGCACCCGCACCGGTGCCCTTCACCCTGCTGCACGTGGACACCGGCCACAACTTCCCCGAGGTCCTCGCCTACCGCGACCGCGTGGTCGCCGAACACGGACTGCGGCTCCACATCGCCTCCGTCCAGGACTACATCGACGCCGGCAAGCTCCGCGAACGCCCCGACGGCACCCGCAACCCCCTCCAGACCGTGCCCCTGACCGAAGCCATCCAGCAGCACCGCTTCGACGCCGTCTTCGGCGGCGGCCGCCGCGACGAGGAGAAGGCCCGCGCCAAGGAACGCGTCTTCTCCCTGCGCGACGAGTTCTCCCAATGGGACCCCCGCCGCCAGCGCCCCGAACTCTGGCAGCTCTACAACGGCCGCCACGCCCCCGGCGAACACGTCCGCGTCTTCCCCATCTCCAACTGGACCGAACTCGACGTCTGGCAGTACATCCAGCACGAGGGCATCGACCTCCCCGAGATCTACTTCGCCCACGAACGCGAGGTCTTCAACCGCAACGGCATGTGGCTCACCGCGGGCGACTGGGGCGGGCCCGGGGAACACGAGGCCACCGAGACCCGCCAGGTCCGCTACCGCACCGTCGGCGACATGTCCTGCACCGGCGCCGTCGACTCCGACGCCACCACACTCGACGCCGTGATCACCGAGATCGCCGCCTCCCGCCTCACCGAACGAGGCGCGACCCGCGCCGACGACAAGATGTCCGAGGCCGCGATGGAAGACCGCAAGCGCGAAGGGTACTTCTGACCACGCCCGCGCCGCCCGGCCTCAGCTGTCCCTAAGGGGCGACCAGGTCCGGGACCGGCCAGTAGGGCTCGTCCTGGAGGAGCCGGGAGTCGTGGGTGAGGATGGCCTGCTCGTACTGGCTGAGGGCCGGGGAGGGTTCGACGCCCTGCGACTCGATGAGGTTGCGGCGGCACTGGCGGTAGACGCCGAGGGCGTCGAGCTGGCGGCCGCAGCGGTACAGCGCGCGCATGAGGAGCATGCAGAACTGTTCGTGCACGGGGTTGCGGAAGTACAGCTCCGCCAATTCCGGGAGAATTCGCTCGTGCCCACCGGCGCGGAGTTCGAGGTCGTACAGCAGGGTCAGTGCGGACGTACGCGCTTCGAGGTAGCGCGCGGCGGCGGTCTGGCAGATGAGCCCGCCGGCCAGGCCGCCGAACATTGGTCCACGCCAATGCGAAAGGGCGTCACGGAGTTCGGTGATGTCCTTTTCCCGGTAGGCGTGGGTCCCGTGGCCCGCTCGGGCGTGGATGGCTTCGACGGCGTCGAGGAATAACGTCGCGTCGAGCTCCCAGCGGCCGACGGTGAACAGATAGCCCGAGGTGCTGGTCACCACGCGAGAGGTGTCGCGGCCGGGTTCGAGGGCGGCGAGAGTGCGCCGGATCCTGCTGACCTGCGCCTGGAGTGCGTTCTCCACCTTGGCCGGCGGGGTGGTGCCCCAGAGTTCGGCGATAAGGGAGTCGACGGTCACCAGGTCTCCGCCGGAGACCAGGAGGGTGGCCAGCAAGGTCTGCTGCATGGCGCCGCCCAGCCGCACGGCGGAGCGGTTCTTCTTGATTTCGACGCAACCCAGTACCGAAAACAGCAACACAGAGCTTCTCCCCCGTAAATGGAAAGGTACGTGTCGTCGTGCTGGCTTCTGGCGCATCAAGGGGCACCGTGCGCGGGTCGCACCTGCGCTTCCCCTTGAAATGTCGGATAGTAAACTATCAGACACTGATAACATCTGGACCGATCAGTCTGGATCTTACTTCGACTGTTTTCGGTCTGTCAATGAAACCTCAAGCGTGAAATACATCAAATCTCAAGTCAAAAAAGAAGAAAATCCAGACACCTGCAAATTCGGCGGGTACCATGCCCAGCCCAAAGGCTGCACAGTACACGGATGGCGGATGCGGGGGAGCAAATAGTTCGCCGCCGTGTACTGCGCAGCCGTACAGGGGGGCCGGGGCACGAGGCCCCGGCCGGTTTTCTACGCGGCGGCTGTCTTCTGCCGGTAGCGCGCGGCGCCCAGGAGGGCGACGAGCGTGACCACCAGGGTGATCGCGGTGACCGTCCACAGGCCGGCCCGGTAAGGCGCGAGCCCGGTGCTGGAGGCCAGCGAGAACACGGTGGCGGTGATGGCGATGACCACGCCGTTGCCGATCTGCGCGCCGGCGTTGAACAGACCCGAGGCCAGGCCCTGCTCATCCGGTCCGGCACTGCCGACCGCGGCGATGTTCAGCGCCGGGTAGACGGCGGCGAAGCCGAGGCCGCCGAGCAGCTGCTGGGCGATGAGCGTGACCAGCGGGTCGACGTTGCCGATCAGCAGCGACCAGCCCAGGTAGCCGATGCTCAGCATGATCAGGCCGCCGGTGGCCACCGGCCAGGCACCGTACTTGGTGACCAGGGCGGCGCCGTAGCGGGCGGTGCCGGCCGTGAGCACACCGCCGAGGAGGAAGGCGAGACCGGCCTCCAGCGGCGACCAGCCGAGCTCGTCCTGGTAGTAGAGCGTCAGGACGAACTGGAAGGAGACGTAGGCGCCGAAGAAGAGCATGCACAGGTTGGCGCGGGAGAGCTGCGGGCGGGTGAAGATGGCCAGCGGGACCAGCGGCTCGGGGTGGCTGCGCTCGATGACCAGGAACAGCGGGAACAGGATGGCGGCCGCGACCAGCGCGCCGATCGTCAGGGCGTCGCCCCAGCCGTGGCTCGCGGCCCGGCTCAGCCCGTAGACGAGGGCGACGGCGCCCGCGGTGACGGTGACCGAGCCGAAGACATCGAGCTTGCCGCGGCGTCCGCCGGCCTGCTGTCCGGGCACGACGGACCAGGCGAGCAGGGCGACCAGCAGGCCGACCGCGGCGGGCAGGAAGAGGATGAGGCGCCAGTCGACGCCCGCCATGAGGCCGCCCAGCAGCAGGCCGAGGGAGTAACCGGCGGAGGCCACGGCGAGGAAGGTGCCGAGCGCGCGGTTACGGGCCTGCTCGTCGCGGAAGGCGTTGAGCAGGATGGCCATGGCGGCCGGTGCGGTGATACCGGCGCTGACTCCCTTGAGCAGGCGCGCGATGACGAGCACGGGGCCGTTCTCGGCCAGGCCGCCCAGGCAGCTGGCGACGACGAACACCATCAGCCAGCCGATCAGCAGCTTCTTGCGGTTGAAGAGGTCGGCCAGCCGGCCGCCCAGCAGCAGGAAGCCGCCGAAGCCCAGGGCGTAGGCGGAGACGACCCATTGCAGGGAGGACGCCGACATCCCCAGGTCGTCCTGGACCAGCGGCAGCGCCGGCCCCATGCTCGCGATGTCCATCGCGTCGAGGAACTGGACCGCGCACACGACGAGAAGGAGCAGCGGAAGGCTCTTGACCGCCGGTGCGGCCGCGGCCGCCTCGCCCTCCCCCGGCACGGGTGGTGAAGCGGAAGTGGAGGTCTCGGTCATGATCACAGACTCCGATCGGAACGGCGTCGAGGGGACGGCTTCGGGAGCGGCATGAGTAATGGACCGACCAGTCCCGGACTGATCGGTCCATTTTTAGCGCCCCTGAGATCCCCTGTCAAACGTATGCTGGTAGGGATGCGGGCTAGGGGAAGGAGAACGCAACGATGGCGCGAAAACCGGCACCGGGGACGAGGCGCAGAATCCTCACCGCCGCGTCCAGACTGTTCAGCCGGCAGGGGGTGCGGGCGGTGGGCATGCAGCAGCTCATCGACGAGACCGGGGTCGGCAAGAGCCTGCTGTACCGCGAATTCGCCAGCAAGGACGAACTGGTCGCTGCCTGGATCCGGGACAGCGACGAGGAGTGGTGGAAGGCCGCCGCAGAGGTGACCAGCCCCCATCAGGGCGACCCGGCCGGCCAGATCCTGGCACTGCTGGGCTTCTTCTACGAGAGCGTCCAGTCACCGGAGTACTACGGCTGCATCTACTACAACACCTCCTCGGAGTTCCGCGATCCGCAGTACCCGGGGCGGGTGGAGTCGGTGCGCCACCTGCGCCGGCTGCGCGACTGGCTGCGCGACCTGGGCATCCTCGCGGGAGCGAGTGACGCCGAGGACATGGCCGACGCGCTGATGCTCGTCATCGGCGGACTGCTCAACAACGGCGAGGTGCTGGGGGCCGACGGCCCGGCCCGGATGGCGATGCCCACCGCGGAACTGGTGCTTCGTCAGTACTGCCCCGCCCCGGTGGGCGCGGTGTCCGCCTGACGTACCCCGTCAGCAGACCGGCCCCGCGGCGCTGGGACGCCGCGGGACCGGAGCACTCGGGCCCGTCACCGCGCCTGGGTCACCCGCTCGGGGCGTGCGTCGCGGACAGCGACGCCGTGTTCCTCGTAACCGTCGTTGTAGACGAACGACGTCGGCATCCGGTCGTGAAACTGGTAGTCGTAGCGGATCCGCCCGTCCTCACCGAGGACGATGACGTCCTGGCCCGCCATCTCCATCTCCCCGGTCGCGCCCGCGACCATCACCCAGTTGAGGCGGACCACGTTGTGGTGCCCGACCGCGTTGTGCGAGGAGCGGAAGGTGTAGCCCATCGGGCCGTAGATCTCCTGGGTGTAGGCGAGCTGGTCGATGATCGCCTGATGGCCGCGGATCGGGTCCTTGCGGTAGAAGAGGTAGGTGGCGTCGGGCTCGTAGAGCCGCTCCACCCCGGCGCGGCGGCGCTCGGGGTCGGTCTCGTTCCACAGCGCCACATAGGCGTCGAGCAGCGCGTTGGGCGTGGACACCGGTACGGCTGCGGGTGTGGGTGGCATCGGTCGGTCCTCCCTGGGTCAGCGGGGCTCCGCGTGGCGCAGCAGCAGCTGCCCCAGGTCGGCGGTGACGGCCCCGGTGTGGGTGTGCAGATAGAAGTGGCCGCCGGGATACGTACGGCAGCCCAGGTAGTCGGGGGTGCGGCCGGCCCAGGCGTGCAGTGCCTCGGGGGCGAGCAGCGGGTCGTCGCGGCCGGTGTAGGCGACCAGCGGGCAGGGGACGGTTGCGTGGTCGTCGGTGTGGTCGGCGCACACCGCCCCGTCCGCGCGCAGGGTGCGGACGGCCTCGTCCAGCAGCCGGGGATCGGCCGCGACTCCGGCGGGGAGTGAGTTCAGCCGGGTGGTGAGGGCGAGCGGGTCGAAGGGGTACGGGTCACCGGTCTGCGGGTCGCCGGCGTGGAAGCCCTGCGGGGACCAGCCGGAGACGGCGAGCAGGGCCGGCGCGGGGACGCCGGTCCTGGCCAGTTCGACCGTGACCCGGTAGGCGAGCAGCGCGCCCATGGAGTGCCCGAACAGCGCGTACGGGCGCTCGTCCAGATCGGCGGCCAGCACCCCGGCCAGGTCCCCCACGAGCGGCGCGAGCCGGGTGTACGGCTCCTCGCCGCGGCGGTCCTGGCGCCCCGGCAGCTGCACGGCCTGGCAGGTGACCGAGCCGGGGAACAGGGCGGGCCAGTCGCGGTAGGCGGTGGCCGCGCCGCCGCTGTGATGCAGCAGGAACAGCCGGATGTCCGCGTCCGGCCCGGCCTCGGACGGGTGCAGCCAGCGGTGCACGCTCTAGCCCGCCGCCTGCGGCTGTACGCCGGCGGCGTGGCGTTCGCGCAGCACCCGGCGCAGCACCTTGCCGGTGGGGTTACGGGGCAGTTCGGTGACCGTCTCGTATCCGGTGGGGACCTTGAAGCCGGCGATGCGGCCGTTCAGGAACCGCAGGAAGTCCCGGGGCACGGCCGTCGCGCCGGACCGCAGCACCACCGCGGCCCTGACCGCCTCGCCCCAGTCCGGGTCGGGGACCCCGTACACCGCCACGTCCTCGATGGCCGGGTGCGCCCGCAGCGCGTTCTCCACCTCGGTGGGGTAGATGTTCTGGCCCGCGACGATGATGGTGTCGTTGACCCGGTCGACCAGGTAGAGGTAGCCGTCCTCGTCGAGGTATCCCATGTCGCCCATGGCGAGCCAGTCGCCGGTGACGGCCTGTGCGGTGGCGTCGGGCAGCTGCCAGTAGCCCAGGAACCGGGCCGGGGTGCGGGCGGTGACGCGGCCGGTGCTGCCGGGGGGCAGCACGTTCCCCCGGTCGTCCAGGATGCGGATCTCGTTGCCGGGCAGCGCCCGGCCGGCGGAGGCCAGCACGGTGCTGCCGGGGGTGTGGTCCTGGGGCGCCAGGCAGGTCAGGAAGCTTCCGGCCTCGGCCGACGAATAGCCCTGGGCCAGCTCGCATCCGAGGATGTCGATGCAGGTCAGCAGAAGCTCGCGGTCGATGGGCGAGCCGCTGTACACCACTTTGCGCAGGGTGCGGAAGGTGTCCTTGGTGGTGGCGTGCTCGGCGAGCATCATGCGCAGCATCGCGGGCGCGGCCCACAGGGTGGTGATGGCGTGGCGCTCGATGAGGCGTGCGGCCTCGTCGGCGATGAAGCGGCGCATGATGACGGTGGTCGCGCCGGCGTTGAAGGAGTGCATGAACCAGCCGAAGCCCGCGGTGTGCAGGCCGGGGAAGCAGCTCAGGCCGCGGTCGGTGGTGCGCCAGTCGATCCAGTCGACGCCGGCGCGGCGGGTGTCGGCGATGAGGGTGAAGAACGTGCGCTGCGCGAGGACCACGCCCTTGGGCAGGCCGGTGGTGCCGCTGGTGTAGAGCTGGGCGACCGGGTCGTCGAAGCCGGTGGCGGGCGGCAGGTCGGTGTCGGGCAGGCCCTGTTTCCAGGCGAGCAGGCCGCCCGCGACATGGGTGTCGCTGTCCAGGTCGACCAGCTGCCGCAGCTGCGGCAGGGCATGGCTCACCTTGTCGACGGTGGGCCTGAACTCCCTTTCCACGAAGAGCAGTTCGGCCTGCGAGTCGCGCAGGACGTGTTCGACCTCGGTGGGGGTGAGCCGCCAGTTGATGGGGACCAGGACCGCGCCGCTCTTGGCGCAGCCGAGCGCGAGGTCGTAGTAGTGCTCGGACTCCTGGCCCAGATAGCCGATCCGGGAGCCGGGGCCCAGGCCGGCGGCGAGCAGGGCGTGGGCGGTGCGGTTGCTCTCGCGGTGCAGCTGCGCGTAGGTGAGGGTGCGGTCCTCGCAGATGACCGCGGGCTGGTCGGGGCGGGAGTGGGCGTGCAGCGCGGCACGCGCGGCGAGCGTCGGCGTGGTGCTGAGGTCCATCGGGTCCCCTCGTCCGGTGGGATACGGGTGCGGTGCGGAGATGCGCTGTACGGGTGCCGGCCGGCGGGCACGGCCGCCGGTGGGCCCGCCGGTCAGGCGGGGGTGGGACGGGCGGCGGTCAGCAGGGCCGCGAGGTGGCGGGCGAGTTCGCTCACCGAGGGGTGGTCGAAGACGACGGTGGCGTCCAGTGCCAGGCCCAGCTGGTCCTGGAGCCGGTTCTTGAGCGCGATCGCCGTCAGCGAGTCGACGCCCAGTTCCAGGAAGGTGGCGGAGGCGTCCACCTCGCGCCGGTCGGTGATCGACAGCGCGTCGGCGGTGAGGGTGCGCAGCAGCTCGACGAGTGCCGTGTGCCGTTCGCCGGGAGCCGCGTGCACCAGGGCGCGGATGTCTACGGAGACGGGCGCCGGGCGGACGGGGGCTCCGCCGGTGCGGCCGGCCGGCGGGGCGGGGCGGGACGGGAGCAGGGTGAAGGTCATCCCGGTGAGTTCCATGACGGGCTCGCCGTCCGGGTGCGGGCCGTCGGTGGTGCCGGGGTGATGCTCCGGGGTGCCGGATCGGTGCTCCGGGGTGCCGTCGAGGAGGACGACGTCCAGGTCGAAGGCCGTGGGCCGGGTGTCGTCCCGGTGGACGCGCAGGAGTGAGCGCAGGTGCTCGCCGCGGGGCTTCTTGAAGGCGCGCAGCCGGGCGATGCGGGTGGCGATGTACGGCCGGCCGTCGTCGGCGAACGCGGCCAGGCCGTGGGTGGCGGCGTCGAGGACGGGCGGGGGCAGGTGTTCGGCGCGGGAGGTGCCGGAGTTGGAGAGGGTGGTGACGGCGAAGTCCTCGCCGTGGGCGCGGACTTCGGTCACCCGGCTGAACTGCGGCCCGTAGTCCAGTCCCGCCCGGGCGTAGGCGGCGTGTACGTCCTCGCCGGTGAGGATCTTGCGTGGTGCCGGGCCTGCGGTGCCGGTCCGCGCGAGGCGGTCCAGCAGTTCGCGTCCGGGCCCGGTGAGGGTGCCGGCGGCCGGTGTGGTGGCGGGGGCGGCGATCACGGCGCTCGCGTGCAGCGTCGGGGGCGCGGTGTCGTCGGCCGGCCGGCTGCGGACTTCGACGGTGAAGGAGCCGTCCGCCGCCGCGGTGGCCCGGGTGAGCAGCAGGGTGGGCCGGTCGGTGAGGAAAAGCGCCTCGTGGAAGCGGATGTCCTCCAGGGCGCGCCGGGTCTCGCCGGTGAGTTCGTCCTGGAGGGCCAGCAGCAGTTCCAGGTAGGCCGCGGCGGGGAGGAAGGCCCGGCCGGCGGCGGTGTGGTCGGCGAGGTAGCCGGGGTGGCCGGCGCTGATGCGGGCGGTGAAGGTCCGCACGCCGGCCGGTGCCTCGTCGGGGGCGGCGGTGGGGCGGCCGAGCAGGGAGTGGGTGCCGTCGGCGGTGGTCCTGCCGGGCCGGACCGGCAGGCGGTAGGGGCGACTGTCGAAGGCGTAGGGGGGCAGCTCGATGCGTCGGCCGGGGCGGCCCTCGTACACCTGGGACCAGGCGATGTTGAGTCCTGCCGTGTATGCCCCGGCCAGCGCGTTGGTGAGCCGGATGCCGGTCTCGTCCTTGGGGCTCAGGCAGCTCAGCCAGCGGTGCCGGGCCGGATCCACGCACTGGCGGGCCAGTGAGGTGAGGGCGCTGGAGGGGCCGACCTCCAGGAAGACGTGGCGGCCCCGGGCGTCGATGGTGCGTACCCCTTCGGCGAACGCGACGGTCTCGTTGACGTGCCGGATCCAGTAGTCGGGGGTGGCGAGTTCGGCGTAGGTGGCGATCCTGCCGGTGAGGTTGGAGACGATCGGCAGCCGGGGTTCGTGGAATTCGACGGCCGCCAGCGTCTTGCCGAGCTCGTCGGAGACCTCGGCCATGAGGGGCGAGTGGAAGGCGGCGGCGACCCGCAGCGGGGTGACGTTCCAGCCGCGCTCGCGCAGTGCGGTCACGGCCGCGTCGAGGGAGCCGGCGGCGCCGGAGACCACGCACTGCTGGGGGGCGTTGTCGGCGGCGACCGCCAGATCGGGCCAGGCCGCGAGCAGCGGTGCGACCTCCTGGGCGGGCGCCGACACCGCGGCCATGCCGCCGGGGCGGGGCACCGACTCGATGAGGGCGGCGCGGGCGGTGACGAAGGCGATGCCGTCGTCGAGGGTGAACAGCCCGGCCACGGTGGCGGCGACGATCTCGCCGACGCTGTGCCCGATCAGCACGCTGGGCCTGACTCCCCAGGACAGCCACAGCTGGGCGAGGGAGTACTCCAGGGTGAACAGCGCGGCGTGGGTGTAGGCGGTACGGGCGAGCATCTCGGCGGCGTCGGGCGCCTCGCCGAACATGATCGCGGCCACGGACCGGCCCAGCCGGGCGGTGAACAGCTCGTCGCACGCGTCGACATGGCGTCGGAACAGCGGGGACGAGGCGTAGAGGGAGCGGCCCATCCCGGTGTACTGGGCGCCGGAGCCGGTGAAGAGGAGGGCGACCTTGCGGTAGGCGCCGGCTGCCGGAGTGCCGGTCTCGTCGCCGGGGTCCTGCGGCTCGGCCCAGGCCCGCAGCCGGTCGGCGAGCTGGTCGGTGCCGGTCACGGCGGCGGCGTGCCGGTGCCGGAAGTGCGAGCGGCCGGTGGCCCGGGTGCGGCACAGGTCCGCGAGACGGGTGTCCGGGTGGTCGGCGAGGAAGCGGAGGTGGCGTTCGGCCTGGAGGCGGAGTGCCGGAGGCGTCTTGGCGGAGAGCGTGAAGACGTGCCCGGCGCGGTCGTCGTTCCGGGCGTCGGCCGCCCGGTCGGCCTGTGCGGTCGTGTCGTGCCCGGTCGTGTCGTGCCCGGTCGTGTCCCGGTCGGTCCTGCCCTGGTCGGTCCTGCCCTGGTCGGTCCTGCCCTGGTCGATCGTGTCCTGTCCGGTCAGTTCCACGGGCAGGGAGGTGGGCGGTTCCTCCAGTACGGCGACCGCGATGGCGCCGGCGACGCCGAAGCCGTTGACCGCGGCGCGGCGGACGGGTGCCTGCCAGGGCCGGACCGTGTCCGGGACGGCCAGCGGGTAGCTGTCCCAGGGGATGCGCCCGGAGAGGTCACGCCAGCGGTGCGGGTAGAACACGCCCGCCCGCATCTGGGCGATCACCTTGATGACGGCGCCCAGCCCAGCGGCGGGTTCCATGTGGCCGATGTTGGCCTTAAGGGACCCGACGGTCAGGGGGGCCTCGGGCGTGTGGGAGGCGCCGAAGACCCCGTTGATCGAGCCGATCTCGATGGGGTCGCCCAGCGGGGTGCCCGTGCCGTGCGCCTCCACGTACTGGATGTCGCCCGGCTCCAGGCGGGCGTTGGCCAGGGCGGCGCGCATGACCGACTCCTGGGCGGTGCCGTTGGGCGCGCTCAGCCCGGCGCTCTCCCCGTCCTGCCCGATCGCGGTGCCGCGGACCAGGGCCAGGACGGTGTCCCCGTCCATGAGCGCGTCGGAGAGCCGCTTGAGCACGAGGGCGCCGCAGCCCTCGGCGCGGGCGTAGCCGTCGGCGCTGTCGTCGAAGGTCTTGCAGTGGCCGTCCGGGGCGAGGAACTGCCCGTGGGAGAGGATGACGAACGACCGGGGGTTGTGCAGCGCGTTCGTGGCGGCGCACAGCGCGATCGAGCACTCACGGCGGCGCAGGCCCTCGACCGCGAGGTGCAGAGCGGTGAGGGACGAGGCGCAGGCGGTGTCCGTGGTCAGGCTGGGGCCGCGCCAGCCCAGGAAGTAGGAGAGCCGGCCCGACATCGAGTAGCCGCCGGCCCCGGTGGTGAGGGTGCCGTCGAGCTGCTCGTCGGCGAGCTGTTCCAGCTCCAGGGCGAAGTCGAGCGGGGACGCGCCCACGTAGACACCGCCGTCGCCGTGCCGCAGGACGGCCGGGTCGATGCCGGCGTTCTCCAGGGCTTCCCAGGAGGTCTCCAGCAACAGCCGCTGTGCGGGATCTATATACGGGGCCTGCTTGGGCGGTATGTTGAAGAACTGGGCGTCGAATCTGTCGACCGAATCCAGAAACCCGCCGGCGGTCGCGGTGATCAGGGATTCGTCGACGTCTCCGGCCCACCGGTCGACCGGCAATGGGCCAATCCCGGAACGCCCTTCCCGCAGGAAGGCGTCGAGTTCATCGATCGAGCCGTTGCCACCGGGCAGCCGCATTCCGACTCCGACCACCGCGACCGGTTCGTGCTTCTCCAGAAGGAGCTGTCCCAGAATTCTGTGCTGCTGGCGCAGCGTCTCCTGAGCCGCCTCGAACTGCCGACGCATTTCCTGGTCCACTCCGGGTCCTTCCGACACGACGACAACCCGCGCCTTTCTGCCGATCAGGGCTTTCTGGGATTTCGGTCAGCGGTCCAGGTCCTGTGCGTCGAAGAGGCCGGTCAGCACCTCGGCGGCCAGGTACTGGAGCAGCTGCTCGACGGTTGGCCGGTTGAACAGCGCGGTGCTGCTGATCCCCACCCCCAGCAGGTCCTCCAGGCGCTGCTTGACGATGGTGAGCATCAGCGAGGTCATGCCCAGCTCGAAGAAGGTTTCATCGAGCGGGAATTCCTCGTCCTCCTCCATGAGGAGAACAGTTCGGAATTCCGAAGTGACGACGGCCTCCAGGGCCGACCAGCGCTCCGCACGGGAAATCGTCTTCAGCTGTTCGGCGATCGGGGCCACAAGAATCACCTTTCTGTCATTGAATGCGATTAGAACATAGGGAACTTGACGACCTGCTGACACGGTCCTGACCGAATCCGGGTTCGGGCCTGTTCAGGAAGCTGTCAGTTCAGTGTCAGGACAGGCGTGGGAACCTCATGCACAGGAGTGCGTTCAAGATCCGCATCGGAGGGTGACGACATGGGCAGCATCACGCGGACCACGCGGGAGGAACTGCGCACCAACGGCTACTCATTGGTGCCGGCCGGACAATTCGTCCTCGCCTCGGAATTGCAGCCACTGGTGAAGGACCTGGCCGACGAGTGGGAGCGGCTGGAGGGCGATCAGTACCTGATGAACGGGGCGCGCTTCCGCGAGCGCCGCTACGACCGCTTCTACTTCCTGCCCCGTACCGGCGAGATCCGGCTGCGCCCGCACCGCCCCTACTACCAGTCCCCGGTCGCCAACGACTACGCGGGCGGCATCCAGCGCGAGGTGGCCCCGCTGAGCTCCGCCACCCTCGCCAACCCCCTGCTCACCCGGCTGATGCGGGACGACTTCGCGCACTTCCCGCTGGCCGAGGACGACGCCCGGCTGGACGAGCCCTGGGATGTGCAGTGCCACCAGTTCCGCATCATCAGCTCCTCCGGCGAGATCGGTGAGCCGACGCCCGAGGGGCCGCACCGCGACGAGGTCGACTACGGCGTGATCCACCTGATGGGACGGGCCAACACCCGGGGCGGCGAGTCGCAGGTCTACACCCCGCGCAAGGACCTGGTCACCGAGTTCACGCTCGCCGAGCAGATGGACACCATGTTCTGGTCGGACGAGCAGATACTCCACGCCGTACGGCCCACCCGGGCGGAGGACGGCAGCCGGCCCGCCACCCGTGACGTACTGATCATGGGCTACAAGCACTCCCCCGAACTCCAGCGCATCGAACAGATCTGACGGCGCTCTTCTTCCTGCGTGCTGAATCGCCGGCGCCGCCCGCCACACGGCCCAGGCGCCCTTAGCATTCGCCGCGTATCCCCCACTCTTCCCAGGGAAGGCGGCACGCCTTGGCTCAGATACCCGCCACAGTCGATTCCGAACGAAACAGACCCGCGTCCACCGGACACCCCGCCCCGTCCTTCTTCTACAACGGTCACGCGCCCCGCCGACGGACGCTGGTCGCCATGGCCTGCGCCGTTCTCGGTTTCGGTCTGACGGTGGTGTGGTCGGCGAAGTTCGTCGACCAGACCATCGGTGACACGGTCGCGGACACACTGCTGGGCCACACCGCCAAGGGCACCCCGATCGCGAGCGCCCTGGCGGGCATCTTCTTCGCCCTGGTCACCGGCGTCGCCGGCACCTTCACCGCGTGCAACATCGCGGTGTTCAGCGCGCTGGCCCCGCTGACCGGGGGCCGGGCGGACTCCCGTCGCAGCCGGATGGCCGCCGGGCTCCGGCCGCTGGGGCAGCTCGCCGCCGGAGCGGTCGTGGTGTCCGCCCTGTACGGTGCGGTGGTCGCGATCACCGGGACGGGCATGGCCCAGTTCGACCAGAGCAGCCAGGGCAACGGGCTCTCCGGGCGGCTGATTCAGGCCATGGTGGTCTTCGGGCTCATCGGTGCGACGATGACGTATCTCGGCCTGGCCGCTCTGGGCTTCGTACGCGATCCGCTGGCGAAGCTGTCGGCGCGGCATCCCGGCGCGCCCATGGTGTTCATGGGCGGACTGATCGGGGCCTTTCTCGTCGGACGCCCCTTCCCGCTCTTCCGCCAGTTGTTCCGGGACGCCGCCGAGAGCCACAACGTGCTGTACGGGGCGGCGGCGTTCGTCTTCCAGAGCCTGGGGAACATCCTGGTCGTGGCGGTGCTGTTCCTGCTGGTGACCGGCTTCCTCGGGGACCGGCTGCAACGGTGGATGACGGCTTCGCCGAACCGGACCGCGGCACTCATGGCGGCGGGATTCATCACGGCGGGCGTCTTCCTGCTCCTGTACTGGGACCTGCGAATCCTGGGGGCCCGTGACCTGATCTGGTATCCGATCGCACCCTGGGCGGCCTGAGCCGCCCCGTGGACGCGGCCCGGCCGGCGCGTGCACCGGCCGGGCCGCTCCCCGTACTCGATCACGGGCCGGCCCCCGCGTAGGCGACGAGCATCCGCTCGCGCGGCAGCAGGTGGATGCCCCGCCGCCGGGAGGCGGAGCTGAGCAGGCGGTGCGCGTAGGCCGCGGACACCAGGGTCATATGGTGGTGCCACCCGGGATAGGACCGCCCCTCGAAGTCGAGCAGGCCGACCTGCTCCTCCATGTCCCGTACCGCCGTGGCCGCGAGGGGCAACGTCGCGGCCAGACCGAGTACGTCCTCGGTGGAGGTCTCCAGCATGTTGGTGAGCCACAGCTGTGCGGGGCGGCCCTTCGCGCTGTTGCGCACCACGAGCAGCCGGTAGGTGCGCAGGGCCGCTCCGGGCCCCGGTTCGGGCACGCGCACCAGGCAGGAGGTCACGGTGCCCACGTCGAGGTGGCCGGGCAGGGCCACCTCTTCGGTGCGGACCTGGAAGCCGGGGTCGCGCTCATGGAGGCTGTAGGCCGGCAGGACCGGTCCGAGGAACGAGGCGTTGACCGGGCAGTGGGCCATCCGGCCACCGCCACCGGGGACGATCCTGAGCTTCCCGGGGACGGATACGACGAACTCGCGCCCGCTCCCGTCGAGCCGGCCGATCAGCCCGCCCGCCCCGGACGAGCCCTCCAGGTCGGCCACCACGGGCAGCAGCCTCGACCGGGCGCCCGTGGCGGCCTGGCCGGCGAGCTCCAGCGCATGCGTCGCGAAGGGCCAGGCCCTCGCCGAGTCCGGTATCCGGGTGCGCGCCCGCCGGATCGGGTCCTCGGTCCAGGCCCGGGGAAGCAGCAGGCTCCAGTTCACGGGGACGGCGGAGTCGTCGGACGCCAGAAAGGCGCCGACCCCCACCTGGCAGGTCACCGAGCGCCCGGTGGAGGGCAGATAGCGGCGGTGCACCCCGCAGGAGTGCTGTCCGCGCTTGCGCAGGATGACCTGGTCGATCACTAACGACCGCAGGGGCAGCCGCCGTTCGACCCAACCGGCCAGCTGATCCCGGACGGGCATCCAGTCCCATGGGCTCGCGTTGACGAACTGCTGGAGCGACTGGGGGGCGGTGGGAGATCCCGAGACCGTTTCGGCAATGCGCCGTACCGACTTCTTTCCCGGTGTATTGAGCAGGCCCTCCAGATAAATGTGCGCCCAACGGCGTTGGTCGGCCCTCGGCAGGTGATCGAACAGCCCTCTGGCGAACGCGGGCAGTGATGCCTGTGCGAGAGTCGTCGCGGGCGTCTCCATGCATCTCCCCCATCCTTGCAAGAGCAAGCATTACTGGTCCGGATCAGGCCGGCTGCGGTGGTCGGGTGCAGCAGTTTCGGTGTCACGTGGGATATGCGTGGGCACCAGGCGAACACGAGTCGCGACCAAGCATCGACACACCGAATCGCCATGCCGCCTTGATCGATCCCCGCTACCGGGATGTAAAAATAAGAGGGGCACCCTCATTTTTTTTCCACAGGGGCAACTGTTCCCACTTCACCACCTCGGTACACACCAAGCACCGCACAGAAGTACGTGACTCGCAAAAGTGTGCGAGCTGGAGGACATCCGGTAATGACGCCACGACTTCTGCGTACCGATGCAAAAGCGGGCAACTTCGCCTGCCCGCAGACCTGTTGACGCTAACCAGCACCTCTGAGCGTCCACCAACAAGGACCTATCTGGAGAGACCATGGTGAAACAGGACAGAGCTTTACGGACGCGCACCGCCATCATCCGGGCCGCAGCCGTCGAGTTCGGCCAGAGCGGCTATGCCGGTACCTCGCTCGCTCGAATCAGCAAGACCGCAGGCGTATCCATGGGTTCACTGGGCTTTCATTTCGTCACAAAGGCAGAGATGGCGGATGCCATCCAGGAGGAGGGCGGCCATCTCATCAGGGCCGTCGTGGAGCAGGTGATCGTGCGGACGGCGCCACCGCTCACCCGGGTCGCCGAACTCGCGCTCGACCTCGTCCGGCTCCTGGAGACCGAGCCCTCGGTCCGCGCCACGGCCCGGCTCGCCCGGGAACGGACCACCCCGTCGTCATGGCCGAGCAGCTGGCTGCCGGCCGTCCAGAACCTCCTGGCCGAGGCCCACACGGCCGACCAGCTCCGCAACAGCGCCCCGCCCGGGGACGTCTCCTCCCTGGTGGAATACCTGATCAACGGAGCCGAGGCGCACCTGCACGCAAGACCGGCGACCGAGCATGGATACGAAGGGATCGTGAAGCAGCTCGAACGTGTCTGGAACCTGGCCCTGACGGGCGTGTCAGCGGACCGGTCAGCCTGAACGGCGCCGGCGGACAGGTCGTCGTACCTGATCGCCCTGGCTGATAACCGCCATACGCGCAGGCGGCCTTCGGCTGAGTGCAATCGGGTTCGAGAACACACAGCGCTCAGCGCGAAGGCCGCGGCGTCGGCGGTCTAGGCCGCCGCCTTCTGCGTGGACCAGGTCTCCACCGGACTGATCGGCACCAGGGTGGGCGGCACCGGACTCTTGGCCGGTCCCCGCAGCGCGTTCCACAGCACCCGCGCGATGAACGCGGGCTTCTGCAACGACTCGGGCCGGTCGATCAGCCCCGCCGTACGCATGTACGCGGCGGCGACCTTCTTGTCGCGGGTCGCGGCTATCTGCACCAGTCGAAGGAACTTCTGCGCCGCCTTGACCTGCGGCGTACGCCTGCCCTCTACCCCGGGGAAGCTCAGGTCCATGATGTTGGTCATCTCCCACGCCTGGTCCACGACGTTCTTCGCCAGGTCCTGGAAGTACAGCAGGGGCTGCGGCGCCGCCCCGGTGTGCAGATGGCCGCGCAGGATCAGCGCCGACAGCGCGGCGACCGTCATGCCCTGCGCGTAGACCGGGTTGAAGCAGGTCACCGCGTCCCCGACGACGACCAGGCCGTTCGGGAAGCGCTGAAGCTTCTCGTAGCGGCGGCGCAGTGTGGTGGGGAAGCGGAAGGCGACCGGCTCGTCCAGCGGCTCGGCGTGCTGAAGCGTCTCCCAGATCTCCGGCGCGGCGAGCGTCCTGACGAAGTCGTAGAAGCCCTGCTGATCGGTCGGCGGGTGGTCGCCGAGGATGCCGTACGCGGTCAGCTCGACGCGGCCGCCGTCGGTCTTGGTGAAGATCGCCCCGCGCGGCAGCTTCGCGTTGGCGACCGGGTTGATCGACAGGTCCTGGCCGTACGGGTCTGCCTTGAGCCGGTAGTGCTGGGTGACGTAGCCGAGGCCGACCTTCTTGCTCTCCTCCTCGACCGTTCCGTAGCCCAGCTCCTGGAGCCACACCGGGGTGCGCGAGCCGCGGCCGGTGGCGTCCACGACCAGGTCGGCCTCGATGGTGTGCTCGTCCTCCTGACCGTGTGTCAGCACGCGTACGCCGACGACGGTGCCCTTGTCCGGGGTGGTCGCCAGGCCGAGGATGTCGTGCTCCTCCACGAACACCACATTCGGCAGCGCCTCGGTGCGCCGGCGGATGTGCTTCTCCAGCATCGGACGGCTGGCCGCCACACAGGTCAGCCCCGCCTCGTCCTGCTGGATGCGCACGCCGTTGAAGTACCAGCGCACATTGCCGCAGAGGTCGCCGGTGGGCACCCCGTCGGCGAAGATCTCCTGGGTGATCCCGGGGTAGAACTCCTCCATGACCAGCTGGCCCCGGGCCAGCAGGCCGTTGATGTGCTTGCCCTGCGGGCAGCTGCGCCGCGCCTCCTCGACATCGCGCAGCACGTCGCGGTCGACGATCTGCACCTCGTCGTAGGCGTCGGCGAGCACCTTGGCCGCGAACAGGCCCGCGATGCTGCCACCCAGTACCACCGCGCGGGATTTCGTAGCGTCACTCACGGATTCTCCAAGGGGATGTGTCACGTTGCCAGCCGTCCGGCACATCGTTCCGCCGTGCCGGACGCGCCTGCATCTCCGGGGTTGCCAGCGGCCGCCACCGGCAATCTCGGAGACGACACCGCGATCACGGAGCTCCTAGCATCGGGGCGATTCCGGCCCCGCAGATCCCCCTTCCCAGGAGGTGTTCCGTGTCCGACATCGAAGTACCGACCCGGCAGGAAATCGTTCGCCGGGTGGCTGAGCTGGCGCCGCTGCTGCGCGGGCACGCCGCCTGGAACGAGGAACACCGGCGCGTCCACGACGAGTCGATCGAGGCGCTGGCCGACGCCGGGGTCTTCAAGCTGCGCATGCCGGCCCGCCACGGCGGTTTCGAGGCGGACAGCGCGACCATGGTCGACGTCGCCACGGAGCTGGGCCGCGCGGACGGTTCCACGGCCTGGGTGGCCTCGGTCTACTGGATTCCCGGCTGGATGGCCGGGCTGTTCCCCGACGAGGTCCAGGACGAGGTGTTCGCCCGCCCGGACGCCCGGGTGTGCGGCACGCTGAGCCCGTCGGCGACGGCCACCCCCGCCAAGGGCGGCGTCGTGGTGAACGGGAAGTGGGGCTTCCAGAGCGGTTCGCAGCACGCGCACTGGCAGGAGATCATCGCGATCCTGGTGCCGCCGGAGGGCCGGCCCTATCCGATCGTCGCGCTGGTCCCGATGAGCGACCTGCTGATCGTGGACGACTGGTACACCTCGGGGCTGAAGGGCACCGGCAGCGTCAGCACCGTGGCGCAGGACGTGTTCATCCCCGCCGAGCGCATCCTGCCGCTGCCCGCGGTCCTGGAGGCCCAGTCCGCGTCCAAGCTGAACGGCGACTCGCCGCTCTACCGGGCGCCGCTGCTCCCGGTGGCCTCGGCCTCCGCGGTGGGGCCGCTGGTCGGGATGGCCCGCGGCGCGATGGACGCCTTCGTCAAGCGGCTGCCCGACCGCAAGATCACATACACCGGTTACGAGAAGCAGTCCGAGGCACCGCTCACCCATCTGCAGATCGCCGAAGCGGCGATGAAGATCGATGAGGCGGAGTTCCACGCGCACCGGCTGTCGGCCACGCTCGACGCGAAGTGCGCCGAGGGCTCGGCCTGGGAGCTCACCGAGCGCGCGCGGGCCCGCGCCGACCTCGGCGCGACCGGCCGGCTGGCCAAGGAGGCGGTGGACATCCTCGGTACCGCCAGCGGTGGTTCCTCGATCTACACCAGCGTGCCGATGCAGCGGTACGTGAGGGACCTGAACGCGGTCACGCTGCACGCGCTGATGCACCCGAACACCAACGCGGAGCTGTACGGACGCGTGCTGTGCGGCCTCGACCCGAACACCGCCTACATCTGACAGGAGTGAGCACATGAGCACGGACACCAACGCCGCGCCGGGCACCACCGAGGCGGACATGGCGGCCATCGCCGCACTGACCCAGAAGGTGATCGCCGCCTGGGCCTACAACGACGCCGAGTCCTTCGCGAACCTCTTCGTGGAGGAGGGCACGATGATCCTGCCCGGTATGTTCGCCAAGGGCCGGGACGCGATCCACTCCTATCTGGCCGAGTCCTTCGCCGGGCAGTACAAGGGCACCCAGGTGACGGGGCGTCCGCTCGACCTGCGCCTGCTGGGCGCGGACTCCGGCATCCTCCTCACCGAGGGCGGGGTGCTGCCGGCCGGTCACACCGAGGTGCCGGACGAGCAGTCGATCCGGGCGTCCTGGGTGGTCGTCAGGCGCGACGGGGAGTGGCGGCTCGCCGCGTACCAGAACAGCCACGCGCGGTTGCAGCTGCCCGCTCCGGGCGGGGCCGCGTAGCGCGTTCCGCAGTGAACCGGGGGCAGGGACCGGGTGATCCGGTCCCTGCCCCCGGTATCGGAGCGGCCGGCATCAGAGCTTCAGCATCTCCTTGGCGATCTCGTCGGCCGACGCGGCCGGGATGGCGGTCGCGGCGTCTTCGAGCACCAGCAGGCGCGCGCCCGGGATGTCCCGCGCGAGTGCCTCGCCGCAGCCGACCGGGAAGAACCGGTTGCGGCGGCCGTGCACCACGAGGGTGGGCACCGCGAGTCCGGACAGGCGCTCGCGCCAGCGTGGCTTGCAGTCCAGGTGGGCGAAGACGGTCCCGATCTGGTTGGCCATCTGGACCGGGCGCGCCGTGCCCTGGGTGCGGTCGAAGATCCGGCCGGCGGTGGTCCGCGCCTCGTCGGCGTCGTCACCGAAGACCTCGGCCGCGGCGGCCGCCCACCGCACGACCGAGTCGCGGTCGGACCAGTCGGGCTTCGGGAGCTGGAAACGTTCCTTCATCGCCGCCTGGTCGTGGTCCGGCAGGTCGTCGTCGACCGGGCCGGGGGCGACGGACCGGGTCCCGGCGAGCGTCAGAGCCGAGAACGCCTCGGGGTGGTCGAGGGCGGCCACCTGGGCGACCATCCCGCCGACGCCGACGCCGGCCAGATGCGCGGGGCGGTCGTCCAGCCCCCGGGCGAGCGCGGCCGCGTCGGCGGCCAGGTCCCGGAGCTTGTACGCGGGGGCCTCGGGGTTGGCCGTCGTGGACGCGCCCGCGTCGCGCAGGTCGTAGCGGACGACATGCCGGCCGCCGAGCGCGAGCGCCTCGCAGAGGGCGTCGGGCCAGGACATCATGGTGGTACCGCCCGCGAGCAGTACCAGGGGCTGCGCCTCGTCACCGAAGTGCTCGACGCCGAGCGTGACGCCGTCGGGCGTCTGGAACGTGTCTACTGTCGAATGCATCGTCAACCTCCAGGACAGCTGATGCCGACGGCATCAGCTGTCCATCAATGTAAGGATTTTCCAGGGCGGGAAGCCGGTCCGCCGGCGAAGTGTCTCCCCTCCGCCGGCACACCGCGCCCGGCCTATGCCGCCGCCGGCTCCGGTGCCGGCCCCCCTTCCGAGGGCTCCGCCGGTGCCTGACGGGGCATCAGGGGGACGAACGGGATGCTGAGGGCGGTGGCGGCCAGGACGACGACCAGCGTGACCGTCATCGCGTGGGCGTATCCGGAGGCCGCGTACCCGAAGAAGACGGACGAGACGGCGGCCGAGCCGATCGCCGTGGAGAGCTGCTGCATCGAGGTCAGCGAACCGCTCGCGCTCCCCGCCTCCTCCGGCTTCGCGTCGCCTAGGGCGATGGTCGGGATGGTGGTGTAGCACAGGCCGGTGCCGATGCCGATGACCAGGAAGGCCGGGGCGAGGGCCCACAGGCTGACGTCCGTACCGGAGTGGTTGACGAGGAGCAGGAGCCAGCCGCTGCCGATGATGCTGACGCCCAGGCCGATGAAGACCAGTACCCGGCCGAGCTTGGTGACCAGGCCGCCCATGGCGGCGAACGTGGCGATGATGAGCCCCGCGGTGAGCGGCACCATGTTGAACGCGGCCGTCCGCGGGCTGGCGTGCAGCCCCTCCTGCATGAACAGCGACAGTACGAAGAACAGGCCGGTGCCCGCGATGTACGAGACGAGCCCCACGAGCATCCCGGAGGTGAAGCCCCGGTTCTTCAGCAGCGAGGGCACGATGAGCGGGCTGGCCGCGGTGCGCTGGCGGTAGGCGAATGCGGCGAAGAGCAGGACGCCGACGACGACCGAGGCCACGGCGCCGGTCTTCCAGCCGTTGGTCGAACCCTCGATCAGGCCGTACATCATCCCGAGCATGGCGAAGCCGAGGAGGCCGGAGGCCCATCCGTCGATGACGGTGGACCGGTCGCCGTCGTCGCGCGGCAGCAGCCGGATGGCCGCGATCAGCCCGGCGAGGCCGAGGACGATCGTGAGGAGGAAGATCGGGCGCCAGCCCAGATCGAACATGTTCGCGTCAATAATGATTCCGGCGAGGACCGGGCCGAGCACGGCGGAGACGCCGAGGACCGGGCCGAACAGGCCGAACGCCTTGGCGATCATGTCGGGGCTGAACACCTTCGTCATGATCGCCATGCCCTGCGGGATGAGCAGAGCGCCGAACGCGCCCTGGGCGACCCGGGCGATGATGATCAGGACCGGGTCGGGGGCGAACCCGGCCAGCGCCGAGGCCAGGGTGAACCCGCTGATGCCGATCAGGAACAGCCTGCGCTGGCCGAACTTGTCACCCAGCCGTCCCCCGACCAGGAGCAGTACGCCCATCGCGAGCATGTACGCCGGCCCCAGCCACTTGATCAGGCTCACTCCGCCGTCGAGATCGGCGGCGATGGTGGGCGCCGCGATGTTCGTGACGGTCCCGTCGATCACGTCGAGCGCGTCGACGGCGATGACCAGGGCCAGGATCGCCCACATCCGGCGGCGGGAAATCGATGCGGTCTCGGCTTCGGGCTTGTTTAAACTAGTCAAGACAACGTCCTTATCGGTTCGTTCAGGAGCGCGCCCGTCCCGGGCGCTCACAGCAAGGACGAACGCTACCGGCGCACTCGGCGCCACTTGGTGATGTTCACGAGTCCCGCCAGTCCGATGACTGATTTTCAGCTGACTGATTGTCGACTTCCGCAAGCACGGCGGAGGCCAGCTCCGGGGTCACGGCGTCGGGCCGGTCCGCAGGCGGTGCGAGTACGGTCCGGCACCGTTCCGGGGCGCTCCCGGGCAGTACGAAGCCGGGTTCGTCGGTCAGCGCCGTGATCGCGACCGCCCCGGGGGGCACCGGCACCGGCCGGTCGTTGCGGCAGGCCAGCAGAAAGGCCAGCCAGGTCCGGTACGACACCAGCAGTTCGGAGAAGGCCAGCGGTGCCTTGCCGAGCCCGAGCCGCTTCGCCACCGCCGCCAGGTCCTCGCTCATGAGCTGTTCCATGGCGGCGACACAGGCGAGCGGGTCGCCGTCCAGGTCGGGAGCGGGCCGCCGGACCGTGCCCAGCTTCCCCTGGAACTCGGCGAAGATCTCGGTGACATGGTCCGTGTCGGGCCAGGTCGGCCGCACCAGGACGGCGGTGACCTCATGGTCCCCGGCCAGCAGGCCGGCGATCCGCAGGGACAGGGCCGCGGCGCTGCAATGGGCGACGACGAACACCGGCCGGCCGGGCTCGGCGGCGGCGCGGAAGGCGGCGGCCGCCTCGTCGGCCAGGTCCGGCAGGGTGGCGTACAGCCGGTCGCCGGAGAGCGCGCCGCGCGGGTCCACCTGGTGGACCGGGTGGCCGGGCGCCGCGTCAGCGACGAGCGTGCTGAGCCGTGGCGCGGCGGTGAGGGGCTGGAAGTCGGAGACCAGGATGGCCGCTTTCTCCCCGGAGCTGAGCCGGCTGCACAGGGGCTGGGTACCGACGACGGCCTGCATGGGCTTTCCCTTCCCGGTTCACACGCTGGATTCCTGCTTCGGGAGTGCCGCGTCGGGGGACCTCAGGGCCGCGAGCAGCAGTTCCCGGTAGTCGTCGACCATGGCGACGATGGTCGGCAGGTCGAAGTCGAGGCTGTTGTACTTCACGACGCCCACCACGTCCCCGTCCGGGTGCAGGTCCAGTTCCCACAGGTTGCCGTCCGGGATCTCGGACACGTCGACCAGCGAGTTCAGCCGCCGGCGGAGCGCGGAGACGCGGAGGCCGCCGGTCTCCTCGGTGCTCTCCGGGGGGAACTGCGAGATCTGGAACGCGGAGACGACGCTGCTCACGTTCATGATCGGGCCCGCCATCAGTTCCGGTTCGGACTTGGCGATGATCTCGCCGAACGGAAGTTCGTAGGAGTACGCCTCAAGCAGCGACGCCCGGGTGCGGCGGACCAGGTCGGCGAAGCTCGCGCAGCCGGAGACATCGGTCCGGATCGGCAGGAAGTTGAACAGGGTCCCCACCGTGTCCTCGAACCCGGGTTCGGTGCGGCCGGACGTGATGACGGGGGACACCAGGTCGGTCACCCCGGTCCTGCGGTGCAGGAACAGGTTGAAGCAGGCGAACAGGACCATGAACGGCGAGCTGTGCAGGGACTTGGCGAGGGCCGTGGTGGCGCCGGCCAGTTCCGCGTCGAGCACGAACCGGTAGACCGAGTAGACCGGCGGGACGTCCAGCCGGCGCGGCCGGTCGGTGGGGAGGATGGTCATCTCGCCGCCGGACAGCGTGTCCTTCCAGTACTCGCGCGCGAGGGTGGCGGCCTCGCTGTCGCGGGCCTCCTGCTGCCAGTAGGCGTACTCGCCGAGCTGGCGAGTCTCCGGCAGGCCGGGTGAGGGCAGCCCCCGGCGCATCGCGTAACAGGTGACGAAGTCGTTCATCAGCACCTGCATGGACCAGCCGTCGCTGGCCAGGTGGTTGGTGACGATGACGAACACCGCGTCGCTCGCGTCGAACCGGGCCAGGGTCGCCCGCAGCAGCGGCAGTTCCTTGGCGCCGAGCCTGCTGTCCCGGTCGACCTCGTCCAGGAACTCGTGTGCCAGCAGCTCGCGGCCGGCCTCGCTCTCCGTCGCCGGCAGGTCGATGACGGAGAGCGGCGCCGGGCGGGGCGGGGAGACCAGCGCGTAGGGGGCGCCCTGGTCCCTGATGATGGTCGTACGCAGCGCCTCGTGCCGGGCGACGACATCGTCCAGGGCGAGCTGTACGGTCGCCGCGTCCAGCGGTCCTCGGACGCGCCAGCCGGCCAGGACGACGCCTCGCGGGCCGAACACGCCGAGGTCGTCACCCCGGTCGAAGGCGCACATGAACTCCTCATTGGCCGACAGCGGGCGCCGCGCGGACGCGTCGACAGCCGTCGGGTCGTTCAACGGATCGGACACGGCAACCTCATTCCCATGGGCTCGAACCAGCCGGTTGTACGTCGGGGTCTACTGCTGGGCCCGTGCGGCGAGGGCCGCCGGTGCGGACGGGCCGCGGTCCCACTTCTGCGCGGGCCGGCCGGTCATCTCCCGGACCAGAGCCACGAATTCGGAGCCCCAGCCGTCCACGGTCTCGGCGTCCACGGAGCCGGGTTCGTACTCGATGACACAGCGGAAGTCGCCGCCCGGGACGACGAGGAAGGTCCAGATGATCACGCCCCGGCGGAACGAGGCGGCCTCCTCCTCGGGCAGGGACACCGGCTCGACGCTGGTGGTGAAGTCGGTGTCCTGGTTGTCCGCGGGTGCGCTGACGTAGTTGAAGCCGGACGGCAGCACCATCGGATCGCCGGGCGGGTTCATCAGGGTCGGGTACATGCCGAGAAGCTGCTCGGTGGGCAGCTGGTGCTGCTGCGCCTCCACGCTCGCCCGGCGGGCGCGGAGCAGGACGTCCCGGAAGGTCTCGCAGTCGTCGAACTCCAGCCGGACGGGGACGAGGTTGGCGAAGAACCCGATGGTGTCGAAGAACTCCTTGGCGGGCCGGCCGCTGTTCACGGTCATCAGCGTGAGGTCGGTCTGGCCGGTCAGCCTCTCCAACAGCACCATGTACGCCGCCAGGCAGACGTGCCAGATGCTGCACCGGTTGCGGGCCGCGCCCTCGGTGATCTCGGCGAGGGTGTCGGGATCGATCACGAAGTTCCGTACGGCGCTGCGCGCGGCCTGGTTCTCGGGGTCGTAGGGCCGGTCCGCCGGCATGGTGGACATGGTGGCGCCGGCCAGTTTGTCCTGCCAGTAGCGGCGGGCCTCCTCGGCCTTCTCGCTCTGCAGGAACTCCTGCTCCCAGGCGGCGAACCCGCTGAACGGGGCCGGGGCCGGCAGCGTGTGCGGCACCCCCGTCACCCGGGCCCGGTAGCAGGCCGCGATCTCGGTGCGCAGGATGCCGACCGACCAGCCGTCGCTGTAGAGGTGGTGGCTCAGGAGGGTGAGCACGGCGTCCTGGGCGTCGAACCGGTGCAGGGCCGCGCGCAACGACGGCGTGTCGAGGAAGTCCATCGAATCCTCGTTCACCTCGTGGAGCAGTTCGGCGGTGATCTCGTCGCGGGAGCGCCCGGGGGTCTCGGGGATGTCGTGCACGGTGAGCGGGACGGGCATCGGTGGCAGGACTTCCAGCGATCCGGTCATGCCGCTCTCGTCGTAGTGGACCCGGCTGCGCAGGGAATCCTGCCGTGCCACCACATCGTCCAGCGCGCCCCTGAGCGCGTCGAGGTCCAGTTCGCCCTTGATACGCAGCACGTGGGCGCAGACGTGCTTCGGTGAGCGCTGCAAGCCCATCGGGTCCCTCTGCCGGGAACTCAGCGGATACATGTCCACGGTGACTCTCCAGAATCTGTCGGGGGGGGGGAGGCGGCGGCCGGTGGCCCGCCCGTACGCTCGTACGCGACTGCGGGTCTTCAGACCCCGGTGGTGAGGGTGTCCAGGAGCCGGTCGAGTTCCGCGACGGTCGGCGCGTCGAAGATCTCGTTGATCGAGAGCTCCACACCAACCGCCGGACCCACACGACTGGCAATCAGCATCGCGTCGATGGACTCACCACCCATCACGAAGAAATCGTCGTCCAACCCCCACCGAGGCCGGGCAAGCACCTCAGCGAACACCGTGCACAACAACTCCTGACGCGCCGAACCCGGCGACCGATACGGCCTCAACCCCCGCAGATCCGGAACCGGCAACACCCCCGCCACCACAGACCCGTCAGCACCCACCGGAATCGCATCAACCACCACCACCGCCGCCGGCACCGCAACACCCGGCAACGCCCCCCGCAAACACCCGTACACCACACCCACATCAAAACCCGGCCCACCCGGCACCACATACGCCACCCGCACCGGACCCACCGAATCCACCACCACCATCACAACCGCCGCATCCACCACACCCGGACACACCGCCAACACATCACGCACATCCCCAAGCGCCACAACAGCCATCCACCACTCACCTCCCCGAACAACACACCAACCCGTCCCCCACAGCCTTCGCACACCCACCCCCACCCACAAGCTCCCAGATTGCTCACCTCCCACCACGCAGAGGCAACGGAAGAGATGCGTTCCGGGAGGCTCCGCGGAAACAGTGGTGTCCAAGTCTGTGGACGAGTCCGGAACTGGGAGATGCCGCGATGACCTTGCCCGAAGTTGTGTCACGAGATGAGTGGTTCGCGGCGCGTCTGCCTCTTCTCGCCAAGGAGAAGGAGCACAGCCGTGCCCGAGACGCGCTGCACGCCGAACGGCAGAGTCTGCCGATGTTCCTCGTCGACGAGGACTACGGTTTCGAAACGCCCGAAGGCAAGCGGAGCCTGCGCGACCTGTTCGACGGCCGGCGTCAGCTGATCATCTATCACTTCATGCTGCCGTCCGTCACCGGCGGCAACTTCTGCCTCGGGTGCTCGTTCTGGATCGACAACATGCCCGCCCACCTCGAACACCTGCACGCCCGCGACACCTCGCTCGTGGTGGACTGCCCGGTGCCGCTGGCCGAGTTCCTCGTGCACAAGGAGCGCATGGGCTGGACGGTCCCGGTGGCCTCGTCGTTCGGCAGCAGCTTCTACGACGACTTCAACTTCGAGCTCGTCCCGGAGGCGACGAAGATCCCGGGGATCAGCGTCTTCCTGCGCGGCGACGACGACCGAATCTACTGCACCTACTCGACCGCCTTCCGGGGCACGGATCTGGTGAACAACACCTACAACTACCTCGACCTGACCTTCCTCGGGCGCCAGGAGAAGGACCTGCCGTTCAAGTGGGCCTGGCTGCGCTATCACGACGAGTACGACCACTGAGCCGGTCCGTACGGCGTGTGGCCGGTACCCCCGCGGGGGTACCGGCCACACGCCGTACGGGGAGACCCGCGCGGTCAGGACTTCAGCACCTCGGCCAGGGCCTCGTCGACGGCGGCCGCGTCCTCGGGGAGCAGGCCGAACATGGTGAAGTGGCCCAGCGGGCCGTCGATCACCCGGAACCTGGCGCTGTCGATCATGGCCGCGTCGCGCTCATGGTCCTCGGGCGGGAACAGCAGGTCGTCGCCGAACGCGAAGACGAAGAACTCGGCGGTGATCCGGCCGAGCGCCGCCTCCAGGTCGCCGCCGGTGCACAGGCTGACGTCCGCGGCCCGCCACTTCGCGGCCTGGCACAGCAGATTGTTGGGGTCCATGGGCTGGAAGTGGCCCCGCATGAATCCCTGGGTGAACTCCTCGGCCGCCGCGAAGCCGAGCCGGCGCCACACCTCGTCGCGGAAGAACCGGTAGCCGGTGCTGGCCGCCGCCCAGGCCATCGCGTGCCTGTTCAGGCCGAGGTGGACGTCGTCGGAGTCCGTGTAGAAGCCGTCCGCGAAGGCGGGGTCGGAGCGCAGGAGCTCGCACTGCGCGTCGAGCTGCAACCGGTTCTGGACCGGCGTCCTCGCGTTGGCCGCGAACACGGCCGCGCGCCGCACCATCTCCGGGTGGCGCACCGCCCACTCGTAGGTCTGCTGGCCCCCCATCGACCAGCCGAGCACCGTGTGCAGGGCCTCGATCCCGAACTGCTCGGTGACCAGCCGGTGCTGCGCCCGTACGTCGTCGGCGATGGTCACCGCGGGGAAGCGGCCGCGGTCGAACGGTGCCGGTGTGTTGCTCGGCGAGGACGACAGGCCGCTGCCGAACTGGTCGGGCAGGATGAGGAAGTACCGGGAGGGGTCGAGGGGGCGGCCCTCGCCGATGAGCATCTGCATCGATGCCGATGTGCCCGAGTACATGTGCGGTACGAGCACGGCGTTGTCCTTGGCCGCGTTCAGCCGGCCGAGCGTCCGGTACGCCAGCCGTGCGTCCGGCAGCGTGTCCCCGCTGTCCAGTGTGTACGGACCGAGTCCGAAGGATTCGTACGGGCCCTGTACTGCGGCCGAATAGTATTCGGCGCCCATGGCGACCTCCCAGAGGAATGGATTTGCCCATGACTGTTCCGCCGAAGGCGGCGGCGGTCTTCTTCGCCCGTGCGCGCCTGTCCGAGCACCGCAATGGGCGAGAACCCGAGGGGGGCGGCCTCACCAATACTCGGGAACCACCGTTGTCGTCAGCGGTCAAGGCGTACGGGTGTCACCATCCACGGTTGCGAAGGATTGATACACATGGCCAGCGCGGCAGAGGAAATCGATGCGGTCGTCGTGGGGGCCGGATTCTCCGGTCTTTACATGCTCCACAAGCTCCGGGAAAAGGGTCTGTCGGTCAAGGTATTCGAAGCGGGCGCCGGAATCGGCGGTACCTGGTATTGGAACAAGTACCCCGGTGCCCGGTGCGACGTGGAGAGCATGGACTATTCGTATTCGTTCGATCCCGAACTGGAACAGGAATGGGAGTGGACGGAGAAGTATCCGGGCCAGCCCGAAATCCTGTCCTATCTCCAGCATGTCGCCGACCGGCACGATCTGCGGAAGGACGTGATCCTGGAGACCCGGGTCACGCATGCCGCCTTCGACGAGCGTACGTCGCGGTGGACCGTGCGGACCGATCAGGGCCACGAGGTGTCCGCGCAGTACTGCGTCATGGCGACCGGCTGCCTGTCGCAGCCCAAGTTCCCCGAGGTGCCCGGCCTGGAGACGTTCGCGGGCCCCTGGTACCACACCGGACTGTGGCCGGACGAGGGCGCCGACTTCAGCGGCCGGCGCGTCGGTGTGATCGGTACGGGCTCTTCGGGCATCCAGGTGATCCCCTTCGTCGCCGACGAGGCGGCCGACCTGACGGTCTTTCAGCGTACGCCGAACTACGTCCTGTCCTCGTTCAACGGCCCCATCGACCAGGACCGGGTCCGGGACACCAAGGCGAACTACCGGCAGGCCCGTGAGGCGGCGCGGCAGTCCATCTTCGGCATCGCGGTGGACATGCCGACGCAGTCGGCGCTGGAGGTGAGCGACGAGGAGCGCCGGGAGGTCTACCAGCGGGGCTGGGAGCGCGGGCACCTCAACGCGATCCTCCAGGCGTACACCGACCTGATCTTCAACGAGGAGTCCAACGAGACCGCCGCGGCGTTCATCCGCGATCAGGTCCACGCCCGGGTCACCGACCCGGCCACGGCGGCGAAGCTCGAACCGCGCGGCTATCCGTACGGCACGAAGCGGCCCTGCCTCGACACGCGGTACTACGAGACGTTCAACCGCGAGCACGTCCACCTCGTGGATCTGCGCGAAGAGGCGCTGGTCGAGATCACCGAGTCGGGGGTCCGGACCACCGCGGGCGACTACGAGTTCGACACCCTCGTGATCGCGACGGGCTTCGACGCCATGACGGGCGCCATCCAGAACATCGACATCACCGGCAAGGACGGGGTGTCGGTGCGCGACAAGTGGCAGGGCGGGCCGGACACGTACCTCGGTCTGGCGCTCGCCGGGTTCCCGAACCTGTTCGTGATCACCGGTCCCGGCAGTCCGTCCGTGCTCAGCAACATGATCGTCTCGATCGAGCAGCACGTCGAGTGGATCAGCGATCTGATCGACTACATGTCCGCCAACGGGCACTCCGTGATCGAAGCCGGGGCCGCCGCGGAGAAGGAGTGGACGGAGCACGTCCGCGCGGTCGGCGACATGACGCTGTTCACCAAGGCGGATTCGTACTACATCGGCGCCAACGTCCCCGGCAAGGCCCGGGTCCTCATGCCGTACGTCGGCGGTGTCGCGGGCTACCGGCAGAAGTGCGAAGAGGTCGCGAGCGCCGGCTACGCCGGGTTCGAGCTGAAGTGAGGCGAGCCCGCACCGCCGGTCCACCGGACCGGCGGCGCGGGCTCGTCGTCCGGCAAGCGGAAAGAACACGTCGGCGAACGGGAAGAACACGTCCGGCCCGAGCGGGCCACAGCCTGGTCGCGTCCGCTGGGCGGAGGCGACTGCGAAGGAGCGCATCCTGATGGAACAGCGTTGTCCGGTAATGGATACGACGGGCCGGGACATCCACGCCGAGGCAGCCACGCTGCGGGCGCTCGGACCGGCCGTCCAGGTCGAACTGCCCGGCGGCGTCGTGGTGTGGTCGGTGACCTCCCACAGCGTCATCAAGCACCTGCTGTCCAGCCCGAAGGTCACCAAGAGCGCACGCAACCACTGGCCCGCCTTCCACAACGGCGAACTGGCGCCGGACTGGGAAATGATCAGCTGGGTGGCGATGGACAACGTGTCCACTTCCTACGGGAAGGATCACGTACGGCTGCGCAAGCTCATCGGCAAGGCGTTCACGCCGCGCCGCACCGAGGCCATCCGCCCGCTGGTGGTCGGCCTGACCACGATGCTGCTGGACGGGCTGGAGGCGGCGCCCGCCGGCGAGGTGGTCGATCTCAAGGAGCGGTTCTGCTATCCGCTGCCGGGCATGCTGGTCGCCGAGCTGATCGGCATGGGCGAGGAGCAGCGGGCCGCGACCGCGAAGGTCATCGACATGATGATCGACACCACGGTGACCCCGGAGGTCGCGCAGGGTGTGCTCCAGGGCTGGCGCGGCGCGATGGCGGACCTGATCGCGGAGAAGCGTGCCAACCCGGGTGAGGACATCACCAGCGACCTGATCGCCGCCCGCGACGAGGACGGTTCCCGGCTGAGCGAGCAGGAGCTGGCCGACACCATCTTCGCCATCCTCGGTGCCGGCTCGGAGACCACGATCAACTTCTTCGACAACGCCATCACCGAGCTGCTGACCCACCCCGAGCAGCTGGCGAAGGTGCTGTCCGGCGAGAACAGCTGGGACGACGTCATCGACGAGATACTGCGCATGCAGTCTCCGCTGGCGAGCCTGCCGCTGCGCTATGCGGCGGAGGACGTCGAGCTGGACGGGGTGACGATCCCCAAGGGCGATCCCATTCTGATCAACTACGCGGCGGTGGGCCGCGACCCCGGGCTTCACCCGGACCGCCCGGAGTGCTTCGACATCGACCGGGCCAGCAAGGACCACCTGTCCTTCGGGCACGGCCCGCACTACTGCCTGGGTGCCGGGATCGCCCGCCTGGCGGCCACGGTCGGCCTGTCGGCGCTGTTCGAGCGTTTCCCGGACCTGGCCCTGGCCTCGGCGCGCGACGAGCTGGTGCCGATGCCGACGTTCATCATGAACGGCCATCGCTCCCTGCCGGTCCGGCTGCGCGCGGAGGCGGGCAGCCCGGCCGCCTGATCACGGCGTCCGCCGTACGCAAGGGTCAGCCCCCACCCTCGGGTGGGGGCTGACCCTGTTGTCACGCCGCCGCGGTCGCCGGCAGGGCCCAGTGCATCCCGTCGTCCGACGGGACCAGCCCGTCGTCGCGGACCGGGACCTGTTCATCGACCGTGCTTCCGGTGGCGGCCTGCACCTGGATGTTGGCGCCGGCCTGCGCGACCGACCAGAGTGCTTCGTCCACGTCGCGCCGTCCGCCGTAGGAGCCGGAGTCGACCAGCGCGCGTTCGTCGGAGGAGCCACCGCCGACGAGGGTCACGAAGGACTGGAGTTCCGAGGCCGTGCCGCCGGCGACCTTCTTGGCCTTCCAGAAGTAGGAGTCCTCGTCGGAGTGCATGTCGTAGAAGGAGACGAGGAACTCGTGGAAGCGCATGTACTCCTGCCGGTACCGGACTTCGTACTCCTCGAACAGCTTCTTCTCGTCGATCCCGGACTCGCCGGCCGTGCGCAGGGCGGTGTTGAGCGAGCGGGCGACGAGCAGTCCCCCGTAGGTGGCCAGGTGCACGCCGGAGGAGAACACCGGGTCGATGAAGCCGGCCGCGTCGCCCACCAGCACCAGTCCCGGCCGTGAGAACTTCTCCTGAATGTAGGAGTAGTCCTTGCGCACCCGGATCTCGCCGTACGGGCCGCTGGTGACGCGCTCGGCGTCGGACAGGAAGTCGGCGATCATCGGGCACTCCGCTATGAGCTCCTTCAGGGCCTGCTCGCGGTCGCCCTGGATACGGTCCAGCGCCTCGCGGTGCACGACCGCGCCGACGCTGGTGAGCTCGTCGGACAGCGGGATGTACCAGAACCAGCCGGCGCTGAAGGCGACCGCCAGGATGTTGCCGGAGGTCGGGGCGGGCATCCGCTTGCCGCCGGTGAAGTAGCCGAACAGCGCGAGGTTGCGGAAGAACTCGGAGTACTGCCGCTTGCCGCCGACCCGGGAGTGGATGCGGCTCAGATTGCCCGAGGCGTCGACCACGTACCGGCCGCGGAACTCGCGCCGGACGCCGTCGGCGTCGGTGCAGCTGACCCCGCGGACCCGGCCGTTCTCCTCGATGACGTCGGTGACGGTGTGCTCCTCGCGCACGTCGACGCCGGTCCTCCTGGCGTTGTCGAGGAGGATCTGGTCGAACTTCATCCGCTCGACCTGGTAGGCGGGGGCCGCCGCGTCGGCGAACTCGGGTGCGATGCCGAAGTCGAACGTCCAGGGCTCCGGGTTGGCGCCCCAGCGGAAGGTGCCGCCCCGCTTGACCGGGAACCCGGCCTGCTCCAGTTCCTCGGACACGCCGAGCAGCCGGCAGATGCCCTGAACGGTGGACGGCAGCAGCGATTCGCCGATCTGGTAGCGGGGGAACCGCTCCTTCTCCAGGAGCACGACCCGGTGGCCCTGACGGGCGACGAGCGTGGCCACCGTGGAACCGCCGGGGCCGCCGCCGACGACGACTACGTCGGTCTCGGTAATGTCTGTCATCGCTTTCCTTCGCTCAGTGCAGGCGGGCGCCTGCGACCTTCGACCGCGCCGGCGGTCCCGGCGCGAGACGGCTGATGGCTGGTGTCAGCGGGGCAGGGCCGCGACGGCCCGCTCGACGGCGATGCGCGCGTGCCACAGATCGTCGGGCTCGCGGGGGATGTCGAGCACGAAGGTGCGGATGCCTCCGCTCAGATACGTGGTCACCGCCCGCGCCACCTCGTCGTGGCTGCCCACCAGGTAGGGGCAGAACGTGTGGTGGTAGCGGAAGGGGACGAGCCAGTACGGCTGTCCCTCCGCCTCGTCGGGGATGGGCACGGAAGCCAGTTGCGGCTGCCAGGACGAGCCGCCGGCGGACAGGAGCAGCTTCATGCGCGCGGCCCCCTCCGGGTCGGCCGGGAACCGCTTGTGCGCGATACGCCATGCCTCGGCCGAGTCGTCGCGGGCGATGATGCCGATGCTGATGCCCGAGCCGAACTTGTTCTTGCGTACGCCGGGGCCGGCGAAGACCTCGGGCAGCACCGGGAACGAGAGCTGGCCGAGGCCCAGTGCCTCGCCGGCCCGCAGGCTGGCCGGCGAGGAGCCGGAGACGTACGCCGTGGGCAGCAGCTCGTCCGGCACGGCCGTGGTGAGCCGGGCCCGCCGGAGCGTGTAGTAGTCGCCGTCGAGGCTGGCCATGCCGCCGCCGAGCAGCGTTCTGATGGCGGTCGCGTATTCGGTGAGCCGGTCGTAGCGGGCGTCGTGCGCCAGGGTGTCCCCCTGGACGGTCAAATCGCGGATGAAGCCGCCGCTGACGAAGTTGATGTCGACCTGCCTGCCGTACAGGTGGGCGAGCGACGAGACCGCCCGGGCCACCGAGAACGGGGTCTTGTCCCACGGCTGCACGGCGACGAGCGGCACGAAGGAGTCGGTGTTGGCGATGGCCGCCTGAGCGGCCAGCCACACGTCCATCGACGTGTTGTCGCTGTACACCAGGCCGCCTCGGTAGCCCGCTTCCTCCACCCAGCCCGCAAGCTCAAGCAGGGTGCGCAGATGGGCTGTCTGGCCGTGTCCGATGCTGGACCGGACTGTCGAATAGAGCGTGACTCCGCCGGCCGCCAGGTCGGTCATGTCTTCCCCTCCCGCCCCGGGGGCGTGGTTGCGCGGATCAGGGCTGTTCGGCCGCGGGCACCACGCCCCGGCCGGCGAGGCCGCTGACGGACGGGTCGGCCAGGAATTCCCGCAGGGTGATCGTGATCCCGAACTGCTCCTCCAGCCGGGCGACCAGCACGGCGGAGAGCAGGGAGTGTCCGCCCAGGTCGAAGAAGCTGTCGTCGACGCCGACCCGTTCGACGCCCAGGACTTCGGCGAACAGCTCGCAGAGCATGCCTTCCACGGGCGTGGACGGCTCCCGTCCCGCCCCACCGGTGAACACCGGCGCGGGCAGGGCTTTACGGTCGAGCTTCCCGTTCACCGTCAGCGGCAGCGCGTCCAGCACCACCACCGCCGAAGGCACCATATGGGCGGGCAGCACCTGTGCCACGGCCGCCCGCAACACCACCGGGTCGAGCACGTGTCCGGGGGCCGACTGCGCATAGCCGACGAGTCGCCGGTCGCCCGGCCGGTCCTCACGGACCACGACGACGGCCTGGTCCACGCCTGGCTGCCGGACCAGCACCGCCTCCGCCTCGCCCGGTTCGACCCGGAACCCGCGGATCTTGACCTGTTCGTCGGCCCGGCCGAGGTATTCCAGCTCGCCGTCGCGCCGCCGGCGCACCAGGTCGCCGGTGCGGTACATCCGCTCGCCCGGGACGAACGGGCAGGCCACGAACCGCGTCGCGGTCAGCCCCGGCTGGTTGAGATATCCCCGGGCCAGACACGGACCCGCGAGGTAGAGCTCCCCCACCACACCCGACGCCACCGGCTCCAGCCGGTCGTCCAGGACGAACGCCCGTACGTTCCAGGCCGGTTTGCCGATCGGCGCGTCGCCGCCCGTCAGCGGTGCGCTGATCGTCGTACACACCGTGGTCTCGGTCGGGCCGTAGGCGTTGAACATGCGCCGGCCCGCCGACCACTCGACGGCCAGCTCGGCGGGGAGTGCTTCGCCGCCGACGACGAGGCATTCCAGCTCCCGCACGCTTTCGGGCGCCGCCCCGGCCAGGGCGGCCGGGGCCACCACCGCGTGGGTGATCCGCAGCTCGCGCAGGGTCCTGGCCAGCTCTTCGCCGGCCAGCGGCCCGGGCGCGGGAAGGACCAGCGCGGCACCGGCGGGCAGGGACGAGAGCAGTTCCAGCAGTGACATGTCGAAGCTCAGCGAGAGGAGCTGGGCCATGCGCGAGGCGGGGCCCGTGCGCAGGGTGTCGATCATGAACGCGGACAGGTTGGCGAGGCCCAGATGGCTGACCACGACGCCCTTGGGGCGCCCGGTGGAGCCCGAGGTGTAGATGACGTACGCCGGGTGCGCGGGCCGCAGCGGCTCGTGCCGGTCCTCATCGGTGACGGGGTCGCCGGACTGCTCCGCCACCTCGGCGGCCGTCCCCGGATCGTCCAGGACGACCAGCCGGCCCCGGGTGTCCAGGTGCCCGCTCGCCTGCCGGTTCGTAACGACCGCGACGGGCGCGGCGTCGGTGAGCATGTAGTCGATCCGGTCCGCCGGATAATCCGGATCGACCGGAAGATACGCCGCCCCCGTCTTCGACACCGCCAACACCGCAGCCACCAACTCCAACGACCGCGGCAACGCGACCGCCACCACCCGCTCCGGCCCCGCCCCCAACCCCACCAAATACCGAGCCAACCGACTCGACCACGCATCCAACTCAGCAAACGACCACGACACACCACCACACTCAAGCGCCACCGCACCCGGAGAACGCACCACCTGCGCCCCGAACAACTCCGGCAACACCCCCACCGCCACACCCCGCGCCGCGTCGTCCCGCCCCGAGACCACCGACTCGTGCTCGGCCGGTGAGAGCAGGCGTACGCCGCTGATCCGCTGCGCCGGGTCGGCCGCGACCTGGCCCAGCAGCCGTGCCAGCCGCTCCGCCAGCGCGTTCACCGTGTCCTCGTCGAACAGGTCGACCGCGTATTCGAGCAGGCCGCTGATCCCGTCCGGGGTGCCGTCCGGCCGGTGCCGGGACCGGAACGTCAGGGTCAGGTCGAACTTGGCCGCGCCCGCGTCCAGCGGCAGGTCCCGGACCCGCAGGCCACGGATGCCCCACTGCCGGGCGGTGTCGTCGTCGGAGGCCAGCATCACCTGGAACAGCGGGTGGTGAGCGTTCGAACGTACCGGGTTGAGCACTTCCACCAGCCGCTCGAACGGGACGTCCTGGTGCGCGTAGGCGGCCAGGTCCTGGTCACGGACCCGGCCCAGCAGTTCCGCGAAGCTCGGGTCGCCGGACAGGTCCGTCCGGAGCACCAGGGTGTTGACCAGGAAGCCGACCAGCCGGTCCAGCCGTTCGTCGCCTCCCCGGCCGGCCACCGGGACGCCGATCGGGATATCGGTGCCGGCGCCGGACCGGGACAGCAGCACCGCCAGCCCGGCCTGGAGCACCATGAACACCGTCACCCGGTGTGCCCGGGCCAGCTCCACCAGCGCGCGGTGCAGCTCCGCGTCCAGGTCCATCGTGGTGTACGCGCCTCGGTGGGAGGGGCGCGCCGGGCGGGGCCGGTCGAAGGGCAGCTCCAGCTGCTCGGGCAGGCCGGTGAGCGCCGTTTTCCAGTACGCCAGCTGGCGGGCCGACACGCTTTCGGGGCCCTGGTCCCCGTCGAGCAGTTCGCGTTGCCACAGCGTGTAGTCCGCGTACTGCACGAGCAGGTCCCGCCACTTCGGTGCGTCGCCCGTCAGCCGTGCCTGGTACGCCTCCTCCAGGTCCCGCAGCAGGACGCCGAGGGACCAGCCGTCGCCGGCAATGTGGTGGATCAGGAGCACGAGCACGCACTCGTCGAGGCCGAGCGTGAACAGCCAGGCTCGTACCGGAATTTCGGTGGTCAGGTCGAAGACGTGCCGGGCCGCCCGCTCGGTCAGCGCGGCCAGCTCGGATTCCTCGGCCCGCACCACCGTGACCTCGGGCACCGCTTGCGCGGCCGGTATCACCTGCTGGTAGGGCTGCCCGTCCGCCACCGGGAACGTCGTCCGCAGTGCTTCGTGGCGTTCGACCACGTCGCGGAAGGCCGCGGTCAGTGCGGCCGGGTCCAGCCGGCCTCGCAGCCGCCACGCGACGGGCACGTTGTAGGTCGCGCTCGGTCCCTCCGACTGCGTCAGGAACCACAGCCGCTGCTGCGAGAACGACAGCGGCAGGCGCTCGGGGCGGTCCGCCCGCACCAGGGCGGGCCAGGCGGGCCCGGTCTCGTGGAGCGACCGGGCCAGCGCCTCGGCCGTCGGGTGGTCGAAGACCGTCCGGATCTCCAGCTCCACGCCGAGCGCCGACCGCACCCGGCTGATCAGCCGTGCCACCAGCAGGGAGTGTCCGCCCAGGTCGAAGAAGCTGTCGTCGACGCCGACCCGTTCGACGCCCAGAACCTCGGCGAACAGCTCGCAGAGCATGCCTTCCACCGGCGTGGACGGCTCCCGTCCCGCCCCACCGGTGAACACCGGCGCGGGCAGGGCCTTACGGTCCAGCTTCCCGTTCACCGTCAACGGCAGCGCATCCAGCACCACCACCGCCGAAGGCACCATATGGACAGGCAGCACCTGTGCCACGGCCGCCCGCAACACCACCGGGTCGAGCCGGCCGCCCGCCTCGGGCACGGTGTACCCCACCAGTCGCCGGTCGCCCGGCCGGTCCTCACGGACCACGACCGTGGCGCGCGCGACGCCCGGCTGTGCGGCCATCACCGCCTCGATCTCGCCCGGCTCGATCCGGAATCCATGGACCTGGACCTGTTCGTCGGCCCGGCCGAGGTATTCCAGTTCACCGTCGGGCCGCCGGCGCACGAGGTCGCCGGTGCGGTACATCCGTTCTCCGGGGACGAACGGGCACGCGACGAATCGCTGGGAGGTCAGCCCCGGCTGGTTGAGATATCCCCGGGCCAGACACGGACCCGCGAGGTAGAGCTCCCCCACCACACCCGACGCCACCGGCTCCAGCCGGTCGTCCAGCACATACGCCTGTACGTCCCAGACCGGTTTGCCGATCGGCGCGTCCCCGCCGGACAGCGGCCCGCTCATCGTCGTACACACGGTTGCCTCGGTCGGGCCGTAGGCGTTGAACATGCGCCGGCCCACCGACCATTCGGCGACGACCTCGCCCGGGCACGCCTCGCCGCCGACCAGCAGGCATTCGAGGTCGGGCAGCTGCTCGGGGGCCGCTCCGGCCAAGGCCGCCGGTCCCACCAGGGCGTGGGTGACGCGCAGTCGGCGCAGGGCGTCGGCCAGCACCTCCCCGGCCAGTTGGCGCTGTTCGGGCAGGACCAGCGCGGCACCGGCGGGCAGCGACATGACCAGTTCCAGGACGGCCGCGTCAAAGCTCAGTGAGGCCACCTGCCCGACGCGTGACGCGGGCCCGATGCCCAGGGTGTCGATGAGGTACGCGGAGAGAGCGGCCAGGCCCAGGTGGCTCACGACCACGCCCTTGGGGCGCCCGGTGGAGCCCGAGGTGTAGATCAGGTACGCGGGATGCGCGGGCAGCAGCGGCCCGTGCCGGTCCTCATCCGTGACGGGGGCGTCGGACTGCCCCGCCACCTCGGCGGCCGTCCCCGGGTCGTCCACGAGGATCGCGGTCACCTTCGCCACGTCCGGCAGGAGCGCGGCGGTGGCCCGGTCGGTGATCAGCAGGCCGGGCGCGGCGTCGGTGAGCATGTAGTCGATCCGGTCCGCCGGATAGTCCGGATCGACCGGAAGATACGCCGCCCCCGTCTTCGACACCGCCAACACCGCAGCCACCAACTCCAACGACCGCGGCAAAGCGACCGCCACCACCCGCTCCGGCCCCGCCCCTAACCCCACCAAATACCGAGCCAACCGACTCGACCACGCATCCAACTCAGCAAACGACCACGACACACCACCACACTCAAGCGCCACCGCACCCGGAGAACGCACCACCTGCGCCCCGAACAACTCCGGCAACACCCCCACCGCCACACCCCGCACGGTCATGCCCGTTCGGCTCGGACAAGGCTGCCGGGGCGCATGTCGGTCCACTGCTCCTCGACGAATGCGAGGCAGTTCGCGCGGGAGTCCACGTCGTGCGCCGGGGTCCAGCCGGCCGGGACCGCGACATCGGCGGGCCACAGGCTGTGCTGCCCTTCGGAATTCACCAGGACCAGATACAGGGCGTCGGGGTCCTCGAATGGATTGGACATGGAAACCTCATTCCGGTTGGCGGCGGATTCCTGGCGGGTGGATTTCTTGGGAGCTGTCGCTCAGGACGCGGGGCCGGCCTCTTGTTCCGCCTTGACACTGTCGTAGAGATGCCGGATGTTCGAGCTGCCGAACGACGTCGCGCCGACCCGCTCGATGATCTCCAGGAAAATGGTGTTCCTCGGGTGCACGGACTTGGCGAATATCTGGAACAGCTGGCCGTCGTGGTCCTCGTCCACCAGCACGTTCAGCTCACGCAGTGCGCTCACGGGATGCCGGTGCTGCTGGACCCGCTCGGCAAGCACGGAGTAGTACGCGCCCGGTGTGCTCAGCAGCTCGATGCCGCGTCCGGCGAGTCCCCGCACGGTGGTGAGGATGTCCTCGGTGCTGAAGGCCATGTGCTGCACGCCGGGACCGTCGTGGTCCTTGAGGAACTTGTCGATCTGGCCCACCGCCATGTGCGTGTCGGCCTCGATGAGGGTGAACGTGACGGCGCGCGACTTGCTCTGGACGACCTTGATGAGCATCCCCTGGTCACCGGTGACGATCCGCTCGGTGAGCGTGAGGTCGAAGTCCAGCGTGCGCAGGTAGTAGTCGACGGTCTCGTCCAGCCGGCCCGGTTCGACGCAGGCCGCGAAGTGGTCCACCGCGAGCAGCCCGGTCCCGGGGTCGGGGGCGAGGTCCGGTTCGGCGCGGAGTCCGCGCGCGTCGGCCGCCGTCGAGCCGTCCGGCCGCTGGACGAAGGTGTGCGTCACATCGCCGAAGCCGGTGACCGTGGCCGTGGTCGTCGCGCCCCGGGTGACCGGCTCCGTGACCGGCCGGGCGCCGCGCCGTACGGACTCGGCGAAGGCGGCCGCGGCGTCCGGCACCCGGATGCCCAGGTCGCCGATGCCGTCGCCGTGCTTCGCCGCGTAGGCGCGGGCGGGGTGGTCCTCGCGGGACTCGGTGAGCAGCAGATCGATGCCGCCCTGCCCGACGTTGACCGTCCGGGTGGCACCGCTCGCCGAGGCCGACTTCGCGCGCACGGTGAACCCGTAGCCGTCCACGAGCCAGGAGAGACTCCGGTCGATGTCCTCGACATAGAACTCGACATAGTCGATCTTCATATCCTGTAGAGCGTTCTTCACGGTCTCTACCTCCACCGGTGCGTGTCTGGCTCTGGCTTGTCGTCCCAGCGAGCTACTTCGAGAATCACAGTGCCGGACCGGCGCTGTCGTCTCTCACGTTGCCTGCGTGGGTGAAAGGGCAGCGGTTCATGCCTTTTCCGCGACGAGCCGGGAAAGCCTCCGCACGCCCTCCGAAATCTGTTCCGGCGTCAGATAGCTGCACGACAGCCGGACCGACCGGTCACCGCCGCCGGTATAGAAAAACCTCATCGGCGTCCACAGCACGCCGTACTCTTCCGCGGAGAGTTCCAGAAGCGCCTCGTCGGCCCGGAACGGCAGATCGACCACGGCGAAGAATCCACCGCCGGGCACATTCCAGCGCACCATTCCTTCGTCCCGCCAGGATTTCGGGAAGAATTTCTCCAGTGCGTCGAGCAGGGTACGCAGATTGCGGCGGTAGAAAGCGATCTTGTCGCGGTTGGCGGCGCGCAGACCGCAGTCCGACTCGACCAGGACTCCGCCGATGACGGCCTGCGAGACCGCCGAGGTGTTCAGGGTCAGCATGCTCTTGACCGCCGACATCTCGTCGGCGAGCAGAGTGCGCCGGCCCTGCCCGTCGACCACGGTCTGGTCGGCGACGAGGAATCCCACGCGGGCGCCGGGGAAGACGGACTTGGAGAACGACCCCAGGTAGATCACACGTCCGTCGGTGTCCAGCGACTTCAGGGTCGGACGCGGCTCGTCGTCGAGTCCGAAGAGACCGTACGGGTCGTCTTCGAGCAGCAGCAGATCCTGTTCGCCCGCGATGTCGAGCAGCAGCCGGCGGGTGGCCACCGGGAGCGAGATCCCGGACGGGTTGGAGAAGTTCGGTACGAGGTAGAGCGCCCGGGGGCGTTTGCCGGCGGCCCGGACCCGGCGCGCCGCCTCGGCCACGGCCTCCGGCGCCAGCCCGGCCGGTGACTCCGGTACGGGCACCACCTCGACGCCGAGAATGCGGGCGGCGCCGGTCAGCCCGACGTAACAGGGCTCGACCGCGAGGACGACGTCCCCGGGGTGCGGGCACAGCGCCCGCAGCGCGATGACCATGGCCTCCTGGCAGCCCGATGTGACCATGACCGCTTCCGGCGGCACCACGATGCCTTCGTCGGTCTCCAGCATGCTGGCGATCAGCGAGTGGATGTGGCCGTTGGTCCGCCCGTACTGGAGCAGCCGGCCGCGCACCTGCGCCTCGGAGAGTCCTTCGGCGCGCAGATGGTTCAGATACGTGTCGACGTGACGCGATACGTCTTCGGCGGCGTGGAACCCGTCGTACGGGCGGCCCGCGGCCAGTGAGATCGCGTCCGGGAACCGGCCGGCGACCTCATTGAGGAAGTTCATCGAGGTCGCGGCGGGATCGGACACCGAGACGTGCAGGTCCGCACGGGACAGCTCAACCATGGTCCGCCGATCCGGTCGCAGCCAGCTTGGTCAGCTCCACGAGCCGGGTGCCGACGTCGATGACGGGGAGGTCGCAGACGGCGGTGATCAGCGGCAGGAGCGCGGTGAAGTGCGTACAGGCCAGGACGACGGCGTCCAGGCCGAGTTGCCGGGCCAGGCGCAGTGTGGCCGGCAGGTGCGAGGCGGTGAAGGCCGCCGCCGCGTCACCGGCCTCGATCCCGCGCACCAGTGCGGGATCGGAGACGCCGAGCATCCGGTGTCCGGGGGCGGTCCGCAGGGCGGTGCGCTCGAAGCCGAGGAGGGCCTGGGCGTTGCCGGTGACCACCAGGGACGATGCCAGCTTCGGCAGCAGTTCGGCGTAGACCGTGACCGGTGAGACGACGGGCAGCACCGCGTCGTCGTGGTCGACCACGGCGGACATGGAGTTGCAGAAGAGCATGACCTGCTCGGTCCCGTCCGCCCGCAGCTCGGCGAGACGCCGGTGGAACGCGTCGGCCAGGGCTTCGGGGTCCTGGTATTGCAGCCGGTCCTGCTCGTCGGGCGAGGCCGCCATGGCGTACGGGTGCGCGGACACCCCCTCGGCGCGCAGCAGTTCGACGCCGAGCCCGGAGTCGTAGGGGGTGCCGGCGATGACCGCCACCGCGGGGCCCGTGCCGGTCGTCGTCATGGGTTCACCGTCCTCGTGGCATCCGTTCGCTTCGGGGTCCGGGGCCGGGCCGGCGGCCGCCGTCTGCCGGTCTGCGGCCGGTCCGGTGCGATCACCTTGCCGGGGTTGAGGATTCCGGCCGGGTCCAGCGCGGCCTTCAGCGCCCGGTTCACCCGCATGCCGACGGGGCCGAGTTCACGGGCGAGCCAGTCCCGCTTGAGCGTGCCGATGCCGTGCTCGCCGGTGCAGGTGCCGCCCAGCGCGAGGCCCAGCCGCATGATGTCGTCGAACACCCGCCGCCCGCGGTCCAGGCCGGCGGGGTCCGCCCGGTCCACCACGATCACCGGATGCAGATTTCCGTCCCCGGCGTGCCCGACCACCGCGACCAGGACGCCGTGCCGTGCGGAGATCTCCTCGACCGCCGTCATGAAGTCGGCGATCCGGGTTCTCGGCACCGCGACGTCGTCCACGACGAGGCCGCCCCGCCCGCTGGGGAACGCCCGCGCCGCGAGGTGTTCCATGGCCGGATGGGCCAGCCGGCGGGCGGCGGTCAGCGCCTCGGCCTGCGCCGCGTCCTCGGCCGTGTACAGCTCGGCGGCGCCGGCGGCCCGGCAGTGGTCCGCGATGGCGGCCAGTCCGGCGGCGGCGCCGGCTCCGGTGTCGGTCCCGATCAGCAGCATCGCCCCGGCCGTGTCGGGGAGGCCCATCGGCCGGTACGCCTCGATGGCCTTCAGGTGTGTGCGGTCCAGCAGCTCCAGCATGCTCGGAACGTGGCCGGCCGCGGTGACCGCCGCCACGGCGTCGCAGGCGGCCGTCACCGTGGGGAAGAGCGCGACCAGCGTCCGGGGCTCCCCGGCGGCGGGCCGGAGCCTGAGGGTGATCTCGGTGATGATGCCGAGCGTGCCCTCCGCACCGACGAACAGCCGCGTCAGGTCATATCCGGCGACGCCCTTCACGGTCCGGCGGCCGCAGCGGAGGATCTCGCCGTCGGCGAGCACGATCTCCAGGCCGAGCACGTATTCACCGGTGACGCCGTACTTCACGCAGCACATTCCGCCCGCGTTGGTGGAGACGTTGCCGCCGATGGTCGAGGACTCCCAGGAGCCGGGGTCCGGCGGGTAGGCGAGGCCGTGCGCCTCGGCCGCCCGGTGCAGTTCGGCGTTGACGACGCCCGGCTGCACCACCGCGATGTGCTCCGCCGGGTCGATCTCGATGATGCGGTCCAGCCCGGTCAGCGACACCACCAGGGCGCCGTCGACCGCGTTGGCGGCACCGGCGAGCCCGGTGCGCGCGCCCTGCGGGACGACCGGGACACCGTGTGCGGCGGCCACCCGGACGGTCGCGGCGACTTCGGCGGTGTCCCGGGGGCGGACGACGGCCAGCGGTGTGCCGGCGGCGCACAGGTCGCCTTCGTCGCGGCGGTGGGCGGCCAGCAGATCCGGGTCGGTGAGCACGCGACCGGTGGGCAGCACCGCCAGCAGCTCTTCGACTGTGGCATCCATGCCCGCACCGTAACGAGGCGCCGGGGCGGGGCTCCATCGGGCGAGGCGAACTCCGCATTCCCGGAGACGGGCACCGGTCCGGCCGTGCGGCCCTATGACGCCGCCTCCTGGAGAGGCGCGGCCCGTACCGTCACCGGCACCCCGTTGAACACGGCGGTTCCGGAGACTCCGTCCAGGACCGCGTCGTCGGTCAGGACGTTGGCGTTCACTCCGGGGTCCCGGCGCGCGACCTTCTGCGGGGAGTCCTGGTGGCCCCAGCCGTGCGGCAGGCTCACCACGCCGGGCATGATCGTGTCGGTGATCTCGACCGGCACGGTCACCTCGCCGACCGCCGAGCCGATCAGGGCCGGCGTGGTGGCGTCCAGGCCGAGCCGGGCGGCGTCGCCCGGGTGGATGTGGAGCGTGCAGAGGTTGGTGCCGCCGCGCAGCTCCGCCACGTTGTGCAGCCAGCTGTTGTTCGACCGGAGCTGGCGGCGGCCGATCAGCATGAACTCCGGCGGTTCCTCGTCCAGGGCGGTGCGCAGCCGGCCGGCCTCCGCGACGAGTCGTGCGGGCGCCAGGTCCACGCTGTGGTCGGGGGTGCGGAGCAGGTCCGGCAGGCGGGGCTTGAGCGGCCCCAGATCCACTCCGTGCTCCGCGTCGAGCAGGGCTTTGAGCGAGAGGCCGTAGCCGCCGGCCCGGAGCAGTGCGTCCAGGATCTTCTCGGTGCCGTCCTCGCCGTCGAGCCCGGCGGCCGCCTCCCCGGTGATGCCGAGCTGTTCGAGGAACATCTCCTCGGCGCGGGCCGGTTCGGCGTCGGCGCCGAGCCCGGCGGCGATCAGGGTCAGCCGGGCCAGGATCTCGGCCTCGGTGCGCTGGTCGTCGGCCAGCGGCAGGATCGGGCGGGAGTAGCGGGCGTAGTTGCGCACCATGATGATCTGCACCAGGAAGTCGAAGTGCGGGCTCTGGAGTGTGCGCGGCGGCGGCAGGATCACGTCGGCGAGGCGGGTCGTCTCGTTCAGATACGGGTCGACGCAGACAACGAACTCCAGCCCCTCGACGGCCCGGGCCAGCCGGGGTGCGTTGGGTGCCGAGGACGCCGGGTTGCCGGCGACCGTCACCAGGGCCCGGACCTGGCCCTCGCCCGGGGTCTCGATCTCGTCGGCCAGGGTGGCGACCGGGAACTCGCCCATCACCTCCGGCAGTCCCCGTACCCGGCTGTGCCAGTTGCCGGTCGAGAACGCGGGGCCGGCCCGGAAGATCTCCAGCGCCGCCGTCTCGGCGAACATCACACCGCCCGGGCGGTCCAGATTGCCCGTCAGCGCGTTGAGCACGTCCACCAGCCACTGCGCCACCGTGCCGTAGCGGGTGGTGCAGGTGCCGATCCGGGCGTAGACCGCGGCCGTGGACGCCGCGGCGAGTTCCCGGGCCGTCCGCGCGATGGTCTCCGGCGCGATCCCGCACACCGGGCCCACGGCCTCCGGCGGGAAGCCGCGGGCCACCTCGCGCAGCTCCTCCAGCCCGGAGACCGGCAGGCCGATCCGTTCCAGGCCCTCGTTCAGCACGGTGTGCACCATCGCCATCAGCAGCAGCGGATCGGTGCCGGGGCGTACGGACAGGTGCTCGTCGGCCAGCGCGGCGGTGCGGGTGCGCCGGGGATCGACGACCACCAGCTTCCCGCCCCTCCTGCGCAGGGCCTTGAGGCGCCCGGCGAAGTCCGGGGCCGCGCACAGCGAGCCGTTGGACTCCACCGGGTTGGCGCCCAGGATCAGCAGATGGTCGGTGCGGTCCAGGTCCGGTACTCCGATGGCCATCGCGTCGCCGAACATCAGTCCGCCGGCGACCTGTTTGGGCATCTGGTCCGCGGTGCTGGCCGAGTACACGTTCTTCGACCCCATGGCCTGGCTCATCGCCTGGCGGTAGAGGTACGCGCCGATGGTGTGGAACGTGGGGTTGCCGAAGTACAGCGCCACCGCGTCCCGGCCGTGCCTGGCGGCCACCCCGGACAGGCCCGCGTCGACGGCGGCGAACGCCTCCTCCCAGCTGACCTCGCGCAGTTCGCCGTCCCGGCGCAGCAGCGGCCTGCTCAGCCGGTCGGGGTCCTCGTCCAGCTTTCCGAGCACCGCTCCCTTGGGGCAGATGTATCCCTTGGAGAAGGGGTCCCGGTCGTCCCCGGTGACCCGCAGGACGCGGCCGGTGTCGTTCAGTTCGAGTCGTAGGGCGCAGCCCGCCTCGCACAGCGGGCAGGTGCGGTACGCGGTCCTGGTCGTGCCCTCCCGGGCCGGGATGTCGTTGATGGTGACCACTGCTCCCTCGGGACGGCGGCGTTTTCCCGACGCCACGGTAGGGGTGTGAACCCGCCCCGGGGGGCCGTGCCCGCCCGCCACCGCATTCTGCGAGAAGTGCCCGGAGGGTGCCCCGGAGCACGGTCGCCGGGGCGGGATTCGGCGTGGTGGGAGGTGAGCAATCTGGGAGCTTGTGGGTGGGGGTGGGTGTGCGAAGGCTGTGGGGGACGGGTTGGTGTGTTGTTCGGGGAGGTGAGTGGTGGATGGCTGTTGTGGCGCTTGGGGATGTGCGTGATGTGTTGGCGGTGTGTCCGGGTGTGGTGGATGCGGCGGTTGTGATGGTGGTGGTGGATTCGGTGGGTCCGGTGCGGGTGGCGTATGTGGTGCCGGGTGGGCCGGGTTTTGATGTGGGTGTGGTGTACGGGTGTTTGCGGGGGGCGTTGCCGGGTGTTGCGGTGCCGGCGGCGGTGGTGGTGGTTGATGCGATTCCGGTGGGTGCTGACGGGTCTGTGGTGGCGGGGGTGTTGCCGGTTCCTGATCTGCGGGGGTTGAGGCCGTATCGGTCGCCGGGTTCGGCGCGTCAGGAGTTGTTGTGCACGGTGTTCGCTGAGGTGCTTGCCCGGCCTCGGTGGGGGTTGGACGACGATTTCTTCGTGATGGGTGGTGAGTCCATCGACGCGATGCTGATTGCCAGTCGTGTGGGTCCGGCGGTTGGTGTGGAGCTCTCGATCAACGAGATCTTCGACGCGCCGACCGTCGCGGAACTCGACCGGCTCCTGGACACCCTCACCACCGGGGCCGGACGATGATCGGCGCCGCCGGCCGGATGCGGAACCTACAGGAGTCGTCCATCGCCGCCATGACGGTGCGCTGTCAGGAGCTGGGCGCGATCAACATCGCGCAGGGGCTCTGCCAGGTGCCGCCGCCGCCCTCGCTGCTGGCGGAAGGCGCCCGGGACTTCCGGGACTTCGACCACTCGTACAGTGCGCCCGGGGGCATCGCCGTCTTCCGCGAGGCCGTCGCCGACAAGGTGAAGAAGTACAGCGGGCTCGACGTCGACCCGGCGACCCAGGTCGTCGCGACGGTCGGTGCGACGGGCGCCCTGATGGCCACGCTCACCGCGCTGCTCGACCCGGGCGACGGTGTGCTCCTGTTCGAGCCCTTCTACGGCAACTATCCGACCGCGCTCGCGGTGCTTGGCCTGCGCCCGGAGCCGGTCCGGCTCATCGGACCGGGCTTCGAGGTCACCGAGGAGACCCTGCGGTCGGCCGTCACCCCGCACACCCGGGCGATGATCGTCTGCACACCGAACAACCCGAGCGGGCGGCGGCTCACCACGGCCGAGCTCATGGCGGTCTCGGCCGTCGCGGAGGAGCGCGACCTGCTCGTCATCACGGACGAGGTCTACGAGGACATCTACTTCGGGCCCGAACCGCATGTCGCCCCGGCGACGGTCGGCGATCTCGGCCGGCGAACGGTGACGGTGTCCTCGCTGGGCAAGTCCTTCAGCGTGCCCGGCTGGCGGCTGGGTTACGCCTGCGGCCCGGAGCGGCTGATGAACGCGGTCCGGGTCGCGGCCGAATCGCTGGTGGTCTGTCCGCCGGTCCCGCTCCAGGAGCTGGGCGCCCGGGCGCTCAGGCTGAACGACGACTACTTCCGCGGCCTGCGCGCGATGTACGACCGGAAGCGCCGGATGCTGGCGGAGGGCTTCGCCGCCGCCGGGTTGTCGCCCAATGAACCGGACGGCTCCTACTACCTCTTCGTCGACTGCTCGCCGCTGGGCGTGGCGACCGGTGCGGAGGCGACCGAAGTCCTGCTCCAGCGGTGCCTGGTGGGCACGGTGCCGGGCGAATCGTTCTATCTGGACCCGCCGGACCGTCCGTACGTGCGCGCCTGCTTCTCCCTGCCCGACGAGGTAATAGCCGATGCCGCCGAGAGGCTGGCGAGAGGGGTCTGAACCCATGGGCGCACAGCTGAACGAGCCGAACCGGGGGCGCGCCGTCCTCGTGACCGGAGCGGCCCGGGGCATCGGATGGGCGATCGCACAGCGGTTCGCGGCAGCCGGTGACCGGGTGGCGGTCCTGGACCGGATGGCGGGCGAGGACCCGGAGAAGCTGGTGGCCGGGCTCGACGGCACCGGACACGTCGTCGTCCAGGCCGACCTGACCGACGGTGAGGCCGTGCTCGCGGCCGTGGACTCGGCGGCCGCCCGGCTGGGCGGCGGGCTGGACATCCTGGTGAACAACGCCGGCATCTTCACCGCCCACCCGGTCACCGAGGTCGACTACGCGACCTGGCAGGAGCAGTGGCGGGCGACGCTGGGGGTCAATCTGGTCGGCGCCGCCAATGTGACCTGGTGCGCGATCAGGCATATGAAGGAGCAGGCCCGGGGCGGGCGGATCATCAACATCTCGTCGCGCGGCGCGTTCCGGGGCGAGCCCGACGTGCCCGCGTACGGGGCCAGCAAGGCCGGTCTGAATTCGCTGACCCAGTCGCTGGCCCTCGCCCTCGCGCCGTACCGGATCGCGGTCTCCGCGGTGGCGCCCGGGTTCGTGGCCACCGATATGACCACGGACTGGCTCAAGCCGCCGGGCGGCGACGAGATCAGGGCGCAGAGCCCGTTCGGCCGGGTCGCGGAGCCGGACGAGATCGCCGCTGCCGTGTTCTATCTGGCCTCCGCCCAGGCCGAGTGGGCCAGCGGCGCCATCCTCGACCTGAACGGCGCCTCCTACCTGCGGAGCTGAGCCTGTGGCGGGGCGGCGGCGGCCGCCCCGCCACAGCAGGCGTGCGCGGGGGGCGGCGGCGGTGTCCGCTGCTCCATGAGCGCGGCGATGTCGGCGACCGTCTCCAGCTCGATCAGTTCGTCGTCGGAGATGTCGATGCCGTGGTGCTGACTGAGCACCAGGGACAGCTCCACGACGGTGAGTGAGTCGACACCCGCCTCTTCGAGGGTCGCGTCCGGGCTCACCCTCTCGGGTTTCAGCAGCAGGACGTCGACCATGATGGTCTTCAGCCGCTCGTACATGGCGTCCTCCGGTGTCCGGTTACCCGATGCCCTGCGCATCGTGGAGTTCGAGATGGGGCCAGGTCAGCGTGGTGGCGCCCCAGGTGAGGCCGCCGCCGAAGGCGAGGAGCAGCAGCCGCCCGCCCGGTTCGACGCCTCCGTCCGCCGCCGCCTGGGCGAGCAGGACGGGGATCGAGGCGGCGGCGGTGTTGCCGACCTCGCCGATGTTCTGCGCGAACAGCTCCCGGGGCAGGCCCAGCCGTTCGGCCAGCGCGGCGCTGACGCGCGCGTTCGCCTGGTGGGTGACGACGCGGTCGACGTCGTCCAGCGTCCAGCCGGCCCGGTCCAGCGCGGTGCCGGCGGCGGCGCTCATCCGCTCGACCGACTGCCGGAAGACCTCGCGGCCCCGCATCCGGAAGTACCGCGATCCGTCGTCGGGGGCGGGGAACGGGTGCCGCGCACCGCCCGCCCCGACCGTGATCAGGTCGGCGCGCTCCCCGTCGCTGCCCAGCACCAGGGGGCCGAGGGCTCCCGGCTCGTCGGCCCGTCCGCGCCGCAGCACCACCGCGCCGGCCCCGTCGCCGAAGATGGGCAGGGTGGTGCGGTCGTCCGGGTCGAGCAGGGTGGAGAACGCTTCGGCGGCGATCACCAGGACCCGGTCGGCGAGCCCCGCGGCGAGGAAACCCGCCCCCGTCGCCAGGCCGTAGAGGAATCCCGTACAGACGGCGGAGACGTCGAAGGCCGCGACCTCGCCGAGGCCGAGCCGGGCCGCCACTTCCGGCGCGGTCGCCGGGCAGCGCCGGTCCGGGGTGGTGGTCGCCAGCACCACGGCGTCGATCTGCCCGCCGCCCGCCGACTTCAGGGCGGCCCGGCCCGCGCCGACCGCGAGGTCGGAGGTCGCCTCGCCGGGCCCGACCCACCGGCGCCGGGAGATCCCGGTCCGTCCCACGATCCAGTCCTCGGGCGTGTCCAGGCGCTCGCCCAGTTCGGCGCTGGTGACGATCCGGTCCGGCAGCCGGTGCCCGATCCCGCAGATGACCGCCCGCTCCGCTCCACCGCCCGGGGCACCGGTCACGTCCCGTCCCCCTGCCCGGCGGCCCGCAGGGCCAGCGCGACATCCATGATCAGGTCCTCCTGACCGGCGACCGCCTGGCGCCTGCCCAGCTCGAAGAAGACGTCGCGCGGATCGACCTCTTCGCGCGCGGCGATGTCCAGCACCCGGGTCTTGAAGCCGGAGAACACCCCGGCCAGGCCGCTGACGACGGAGAGGGAGTCGATCGTGGGCGGCGCGGGCATCAGTTCCCGCTCGGCGATGTCCGCCGCGTCCAGAAGTCCGTACAGGTCGATGCCGGTCCGGTAGCCGAGCCGTTCCAGCACCGGCACCAGCACCTCCAGCTGGGTGTTGCCCGCGCCGGCCCCGAAGCCCCTCGCGCAGGCGTCCAGGATGTCCGCGCCCGCGTCGGCGGCCGCGACGGAGTTCGCCACGGCCATGCCCAGGTTGTTGTGGCCGTGGAACATCACCGGTACGTCGACGGCGGCCCGGATGGCCCGGATGCGCTCGGTGACATCGGGCGGGAGGTAGTGGCCGGAGGAGTCGAGGATGCCCACCCCGGTGGCCCCGTACCCGACGAGCCGCGCGCATTCCTCGGCCAGCTGGTCCGGGGTGGCCATGTGGCTCATCAGGAGGACGCCGTGCGCCTCGACGCCCTGTTCGCGCAGGAAGCCGAGGTGCCGTTCGGCGAGGGTCGCCTCGGTGCAGTGCGTTCCGATGCGCACGAGATCGACCTCGTGGGCGAGGGCCCTCTTGATGTCCTCGACCGTGCCCCAGCCCGGCAGCAGGAAGACCCCGAGCTTGCTGTGCGTGAGGGCTTCGCGCGTGACGGACAGCATCTCGTCGTCGTCCAGCCGGGCGAGTCCGACCTGGAGCGAGGACGCGCCCAGCCCGTTGCCGTGGCCGACCTCGACCACCGGAACGCGTGCCGCGTCCGCCGCCCGGGCGTACGCGCGCAGCTGGTCGGCGCCGAGGCTGTGCCGGACGGCGTGGTGGCCGTCCCGCAGGCTCGGGTCGTGGATCTGGATCGGCCTGCCCGGGGTCTCCGGTGCTGTCGCCTCGGTCATGACTCACCCACGCCTGCCGTCGAGAGCCGTTCCGCCGCGTAGTTCTCCGCGACCAGGATCGCGGCGGAGTTGATGATGTCGAGATTCCCGGCGTACCGGGGGATGCGGTCCCCGGACGAGGTGACCTCGACGGAGACGAACGCCTTGCCGTCGTTCACCGAGCAGGCGTTCACCCGGAAGCCGCCCGCATAGGAGCGCACTTCGTCCGCGGCTTCCGCCACCAGTGCGGACACGGACTCGGTGGTGAGGTCCGGGCCCAGCAGGGACATCGCCACCCGGAAGGGCGCCGGCGGCCGCGCGGGGCTGATGTTGAGCATCACCTTGACGTTCCTGACGCCGGTGAAGGCGCGGATCGCCTCCTGCGTGGTCTCGACGTACTCGTCGAGATTCATGCGGGTCCCGCGGCCGATGCTGCGGGTGGCGCATGTGGTGACCACTTCGATGTAGTCGATCCGGTGCGCCCGGGTAATCGCGTGCAGGACCGGCACCGACGCCTGGCCGCCGCAGCTCACCATGCTGAGGTCGCGGTGGGCGGCGATGTCCGCGCGGTTGACGGTCGGGATGATCATCCGGCCGTTCCGGCTCGGCGTGAGGTCGACCAGCGTCGTGCCCAGCGGAAGGAGCTTCGCCACGTGCTGGGCGTGGGCCGCCGCGCTGGTGGCGTCGAAGACCACGTCGAAGGGGCGTTCGGCGTCGACCAGGGCCTCCACGCCCCGGTCCGAGACCGGCACGCCCAGGGCCGCCGTACGCCGGAGGCCCGGCGCGGACGCGTCGCGGCCGGCGACCATTCCCAGGTCGAGACGGTCGGAACGCATGATCTTGGCCATCAGGTCGATGCCGATCAGGCCGGTGCCGAGCACCGCCGCGGACAGCCGGCCGGCCGCGGCGCGGGAGCCGTTGTGGGTCATTCGTCGCTCCTGACGCGAAGAGGGCGTCTCAGTCGCGGGCACGCTTGTACGCCAGCGTGACGCCGTCGAAGACGGGAAGCATGCTCAACTCGACGCGCTCGTCCTTCAGGAGTGCGGAGTTCAGCGCACGCATGGAATCGGTCTCGGGGTCGCTGACGTCCGGGCGCGCGACGCTGCCGGCCAGCAGGACGTTGTCGATCACCATCAGACCGCCCGGCCGCAGCAGTTCGAGGCAGCGCTCGAAGTAGAGCGGGTAGCCCTCCTTGTCGGCGTCGATGAAGGCGAGGTCCACGGTGCCCGCCGCGCCCTCGGCCAGCAGCGTGTCCAGGGTGTGGACCGCCGGGCGCAGTTCCAGCCGGATGCGGTCGGCCACGCCGGCGCGCTCCCAGAACGGGCGCCCGATGTCGGCCCACTCCTCGTTGAAGTCGAGGGCGATGAGGCGGCCGTCCGAGGGGAGCGCACGGGCCATGCACAACGTGCTGTATCCGGTGAACACCCCGACTTCGACCACGGTCTTCGCGGATATCAGCCCGACGAGGAAGGCCAGCAGCTGTCCCTGTTCGGGCGAGGCCGACATGTTGTGTTCGAAAACCTGCGAGGTGGTCGCCGCACGCAACTCGCGGGCGATGTCATCCTCGCGGAGCGACACGTCCTGTACATATCGCTGGATCTCGTCGTCGAGCACCAAATGAACGAGCACCGGTTCCTCCTCGTGGCACCGATGGGGGACGACCGGCATTCATGGTGCCAGGAAAGGCCGTCGCCAACGTCTCCGAAGTTGCGCTTCGGATCAAGCGGAAACGGTGTACAGCAAGCGCGGAGGCGATTCGCTCCGATGCCTTGGGCATGGTGGTGAAGAAATGCGGAAGACCGGACTCATGGGTGCGGCGCATGTTCCTTCATGACGACAGCGGAATACACAGAGCTATGCGGAGAGTGGCACATGACAGCCTTTTCTATTCCCGCCCGGTTCGCCGAGCAGGTCGCCAGGACACCGCATGCGACGGCCGTGTCCGAGGCCGCGACGGGGACCGCTCTGAGTTATCGGGAGCTGGATCACCGGGCGAACCGGCTCGCGCGCCGTCTGACCGGTCTGGGGGTCGGCCGCGAGGACCCCGTCGGGGTGCTGATGACGCGCTCGTCCGATCTGGTGGTCGCGCTGCTGGCGATCCTCAAGGCCGGCGGGGTCTACGTACCGGTCCATGAGGACGACCCCGCGGACCGGCGGCAGTGGATCGTCGACCGTGCCCGCCCCGTACTCCTGCTCGTGGACGACGCGATGCGCCGGGCGGGCCTGCCCGAGCGGGTGCCGGTGCTCGCGGTGCACGGCCCGGAGACCGCCGGGGAGCCCGTGGACGACCCCCGGGTGTCCGTGCTTCCGGACCAGTTGGCCTATGTCATCCACACCTCGGGTTCCACCGGCCGGCCCAAGGGTGTCGCGGTGACCCAGCGGGATGTGGTGCGGCTTCTGACGGACCCCCAGTGGAGCGTCGAACGGCATGCGCGCGTCCTCCAGTTGGCACCGTACGCCTTCGACGTGTCGGCGTACGAGATCTGGATGCCGCTGTTGCACGGGGGCCAGGTGGTCGTCGCGCCCCCCGGCCGGGTGGAGCCCTCGGTGCTGCGGGAGCTGATCGAGAAGTACGAGATCACCGGGCTCCACATGACCGCCGGGCTGTTCCGGGTGTTCGCCGAGGAGGCCCCCGAGACCCTGGCCGGTGTGCGCGAGGTCCTCACCGGCGGCGATGTGATCTCTCCGGTGGCCGTCCGCCGGGTGCTCGACGCCTGCCCCGGTCTCGTCGTCCGCGCGATGTACGGCGCGACGGAGGGCAGTGTGTTCTCGGCGCACCTCGCGATCACCCGCGACACGGAGCTCGGCAGGACCGTCCCGGTGGGCGACGCCTTCACCGGCATCGGCCTCCACATCCTGGACGAGGACCTGATCCCCGCGCCGGCCGGTGCCATCGGCGAGATATACCTCGCGGGCGAGGGCGTCGCCCGCGGCTACCAGGGCCAGGCCGGCCTGACCGCCGAGCGCTTCGTGGCCGATCCGTACGGCTCGCCGGGTGCGCGCATGTACCGGACCGGTGACATGGCCCGCCGGACCGCCGACGGCACGGTCGAGTTCGCCGGCCGGGAGGACGGCCAGGTGAAGATCCTGGGCTTCCTGGTCGATCTGGCCGAGGTGGAGGCGGCGCTGGCCGCGTTTCCGGGGCTGACGCAGGTCGTGGTCCTGGCGCGGGCGGGCGCGGACGGGACCAAGCAGTTGGTCTGCTACGTGGTGGACGGGACGGGCACGCTCGACCTCGCGGCGGTCCGGGCGCACGCCCGGACGAAGCTGCCCGGCTATATGACGCCGAAGGCGTTCGTACGGCTCGACGCGCTGCCGCTGACCGCCAACGGCAAGCTGGACCGCGAGGCCATGCCGGAACCGGACTTCGACCAGGTCGTCGCCTCGCGGACGCCGCAGACGCCGCTCCAGCGGGAGCTGTGCGCGATGTTCGGCTCCCTGCTGGAGGTGTCCGAGGTGGGGATCGACGACGACTTCTTCGAGCTCGGGGGCCAGTCGCTCCAGGCGATCCGGCTGTGCAACCGGATCGGCGCCGCGGTCGGCGTCGGCGTCTCGGTGAACAAGCTGTTCGACCACCCGACGGTGGCCGAGCTGGCGGCGTACATCGACGGCAAACGGGCCGCGCAGACGGCCCCGGCGGCCTCCTGATGACGGCGGCGACCCGGCCGCTGACCGGTGCCGAATACCTCGAAAGCATCCGCGACGACCGCGAGGTGTACATCTACGGCGAACGGGTGGCCGACGTCACCCGGCACCCGGCGTTCCGCAACCCGGCCCGGATGATCGCCCGGCTGTACGACGCGCTGCACGACCCGGAGCACCAAGGTGTGCTCACCACCGCCACCGACTCCGGTGGCGCCGGGGGCTACACGCACCGGTTCTTCACCACCCCGCACAGCGCGGCCGATCTGGTCGCCGACCAGCAGGCCATCGCGGCGTGGTCCAGGCTGAGCTACGGCTGGATGGGGCGCAGCCCGGACTACAAGGCTTCGCTGCTGGGCACGCTCGGCGCGAACGCGGACTTCTACAACCCGTTCGCGGACAACGCGCGGCGCTGGTACCGGGAGTCGCAGGAGAAGGTCCTGTACTGGAACCACGCCATCGTGAACCCGCCGGTGGACCGGCACCGGGCACCGGACGAGGTCGGCGACGTCTTCGTACACGTCGAACGGGAGACCGACAGCGGGGTGGTCGTGAGCGGGGCGAAGGTCGTCGCGACGAATTCGGCGCTCACCCACTACAACTTCGTCGCCCACACCGGACTGCCGGTCAAGGACCGCAAGTTCGCCATCTCGGCCACGCTGCCGATGGACGCGCCCGGGCTGAAGCTGATCTGCCGCCAGTCGTACTCCGCGGCGGCGGAGTCGACCGGCAGCCCGTTCGACTACCCGCTGTCCTCCCGGCTGGACGAGAACGACTCCATCCTGGTCCTGGACAAGGTGCTGATCCCATGGGAGAACGTGTTCATCTACGGGGACGTCAACAAGGTCGGCATGTTCAGCGGGCACTCCGGGTTCGTCGAGCGGGCCATGTTCCACGGCAGCACCCGGCTGGCGGTGAAGCTGGAGTTCATGGCCGGCCTGCTGGCCAAGGCCCTGGACATCACCGGGGCCGCCGACTTCCACGGCGTACAGACGCGGCTCGGCGAGGTGCTCGCCTGGCGGAACCTCTTCTGGGGGCTGTCCGACGCGGCGGCGCGCAATCCGGTGGAATGGCGGGACGGCGCGGTGCTGCCGAATCCCGACTACGTCATGGCGTACCGGTGGTTCTCCCAGGTCGGCTACAACCGGGTCCGGGAGATCGTGCTGCAGGACGTCGCGAGCGGCCTGATCTATCTGCCGTCCAGCGCGCAGGACTTCCGCAACGAGGAGATCCGGCCGTATCTGGACACCTATCTGCGCGGCTCGCACGGCGTCGATTCGGTGGAGCGGGTCAAGGTGATGAAGCTGCTCTGGGACACGATCGGCACGGAGTTCGGCGGCCGGCACGACCTCTACGAGCGCAACTACACCGGCAACCACGAGAACACCCGGATCGAGCTGCTGCGCGGCCAGATCGGTGACGGGAAGCTGGACGGGTACCGCGAGTTCGCCGACCGCTGTCTGGCCGAGTACGACCTGGACGGCTGGCTGGCGCCCGACCTCGCACGGGACTAGCCGGTACGCGCGAGGGCCCGCCCGCCGGGTGTGATCCGGCGGGCGGGCCCTTTGCCGTACGCGGATGTGCCCGGGGTCACCGCGCCGCTTCCGGATCGCCGGGCTGCACGGTTTCCCGGGGCGGGGCCGGGGCGGTGAGGCCGGGGGCGTTGCGGGTGAGCCGGTCGAGCAGGGGCGCCGTGACGGCGGTGGACACGACGGCCATGAGGACCATCATCGTGAACAGGTCGTCCGAGATGACGCCGAGTTGCAGGCCGATGCCGAGCACGACGATCTCGGTGATCCCGCGGCAGTTCATCAGGGCGCCCATGGCCGCCGACCAGCGCCAGTCGCAGCCGGCCAGCCGGGCCGCTCCGGCGGCGCCGAGCCATTTGCCCGTCATGGCGACGGCCAGGATGAGCGCCACCCAGCCCCACTCGCTGCCGGGCAGCCCGGCGATGTCCGTGCGCAGGCCGATGTCCACGAAGAACAGCGGCAGCAGCACCGGCACGACCACCGCCTGGAGGCGGGCCGCGCCGCGTTCGACGGCCGGCAGCCCGCGCGGCAGGGTCGCACCGGCCAGGAACGCGCCGAAGGCGGGGTGGACTCCGATCCGGTCGGTGGCCCACGCGGCCAGGAGCAGACCGGCGACCAGCAGGACCGTCACCAGCTCGCCGGAGGCCCGGGCGGCACGCGCCAGAGCCCGCTTCACGAGACCGCGCCCGGCCACGAGCGCCGCGGTGAGCAGGGCGGTCAGGGCGAGGGCGACGAGGGCGTCCACGGGGGAACCGGCGGTGGCCAGGGCGGTGACGGCGATGAGCAGGCACCAGGCGAACGCGTCGTCGGCGGCGGCGCACGCGAGGGCGAAGGTGCCCAGGCGGGTGGCGGCCAGGCCCTTGTCGGTGAGAATCCGCGCGAGCACGGGGAAGGCCGTGATGGACATCGCGGTGGCGATGAACAGGACGAACGGCAGGCGCCGCACCCCGTCCGGGGCGAGCACCGGGAACATCGCCAGGGCGAGGCCGGTGCCGAGCACGAGCGGCAGCGCCATGCTGCCGGTCGCGACGGAGGCGACGGCACGCCGGCTGGCGCGCAGCGAGGCCAGGTCGAGTTCGAGTCCGACGAGGAAGAGGAAGACCAGCAGGGCGAGATTGCCGAGCACGGAGGTGTACGGCAGGACGGCGGCCGGCAGCAGCAGGTGCTGGACGCCGGGGGCGAGCCAGCCGAGAAGGGAGGGGCCGAGCAGAATGCCGACGGACATCTCCCCGATCACGGGCGGCTGCCCCAGGCGGCGGGCGGCCCAGCCGCCGGCCTGGCAGGCCAGCACCACCGCGGGAACGGCGATCAGGACGAGCGAAAGGGGGCTGGACATGGCAAGAAACCTCCCGGGGTGCGGCTTCGGGCCGGAGAGCGGGCCGCCCGGTGTCAGGCTTTCCGCACGGACATCCGCAGGCCCCCGCGTACCCGCAGCGAGAGCATCGGCTCGGGCACCACGGACGCGCCCTTCGGCAGCACCAGGCGGAGTTCACGCATGACCATCGCGATGACGAACACCGCTTCCATCATCCCGAGGTGGTTCCCCACGCAGAACCGCGGTCCGGCGCCGAACGGGATGTACGCGTAGCGGGGGCGCTGCGCCCGTCGCCGCCGGTCGAAGCGCTCGGGGTCGAAGCGTTCGGGCTGCTCCCAGAACCCGGGGTGCCGGTGCAGCGTGTAGGGGCACACCACCACGTCGGCGCCCTTGGGAATGCCGTAGCCGGCGATGACGTCGGGGGCCTGGGCGATCCGGGAGAGCATCCACACCGGCGGGTAGAGCCGCATGGTCTCCTCCACCACCATGGAGGTGTACGTCAGCCGGTGCAGGTCCTCGTACTCCGGCAGCCGGTCGCCGAGCACGCTGCGGGCCTCGTCGCGCAGCCGCTCGGCCACCTCGGGGTTCTGGTCGATGAGGTGGAAGGCCCAGCTGAGGGTGCTGGCCGTGGTCTCGTGCCCGGCGAGCAGCAGGGTGACCAGCTCGTCGCGCAGCCTGCGCCGCGCGACCCGCGGGTCCTGTTCGGCGTGCACGGATTCGAGCAGCCGGGAGAGCACGTCGTCGGTGTCTCCGCCGGAGCGCGACGCGCGGTCCGCCGCCAGCTTCTCGGTCACCTTCTGCAACCGGGCCCGGGCGGCGCGGAAGCGGAGCTGCTGGGGCAGCGGCAGGAACTGCGGGACCGCCCCCAGGGTGACGACCTCGAACATCGCCTGGTCCTGTACGGCCTCGAAGTCGTGGCCGATCGAGGTGTGGCCGCTCAGATCCTCGTCGAGCAGGGTGCGCCCGAGCACGCCGAGGGTCAGCTCGGTCATCTCGCCCGTGATGTCCACCGGCCCGGTACCCGTACGGGAGCGCAGCCGGCCGACCATCCGGGCCGCCTCCTCGGCCACGACCTCGGCCTGGGCCGCGATCCGTTTGGCCTGGAACGCGGGCTGGATCACCCGGCGCTGTTCCCGCCACAGCTCGCCCTCGCTGGTCAGCAGTCCGTCGCCGAGCGCCCGGCGGGCCTGGTGCAGGCCGATGCCCTTGTGGTAGTTCGCCGGGTTGTCGGCGAGCACGTATTTGGCGTAGTCGGGATGGTTGAAGAAGTAGAGCGTCTTGGGGCCGATCGCGACCCGGACGGCATCGCCGTAGCCGTCCGCGGCCGTGCGCATGAGCGCGAGCCGGTCGCGCAGGAGCATGTTGAGCAGCTTGAAGGTGGCCAGCCGGGAGGGGCCGGGCGGGACCCGCCGGGCCCCGGTCGCTTCGGCCCGGGTGGCGGTCACAGGGCCCGGCCCTCCGCGCCGGCGGTGAGCCGTTCGGCGATCCGGCAGCGCCAGATCTCGTAGGCCGGCGTGTCCCGGTCGGCGCCGGGGCCGGGCCGCGACTCGCGGCAGACGGCGACGGCCTGCTCGGGGGTGGTGCCGCACAGCACCTCGGTGGCCAGCGCGGTGTGGGCGTTGTCCAGCCCGGCCTCGACGCGCGCGGTGGCGGCGAACGCGGAGCCCTGGGCGACCCACTGGCGGTGCTTCCCGGACCGCTCCAGGAAGAGCTGGAGTTCCTCCTTGCCGACGCCCCCGGCGTACGTGGCGGCCAGGGCGGCCCCCGCGTAGAGGTCGGCGTGCCGGTCCTCGGGGAACGCGTCGAGCAGGGCGGTGATCCGCTCGACGTCGGTCCCGCCGACGAACCAGGCGGCGCGGCCGACGCCTTGGTCGATGACCCGGTTGGCGTACGGGGAGCGCGGGGCGCCGGGCCAGGTGAAGCCGGGGTCCTGATACTGCCCGTGGACGTACTGGTCGGTGCGGAAGTACGCCTGGTGGAAGCCGTATCCGTCGAGCGCGAGCCAGCACAGCAGCGGGTCGGCGAGGTACATCCGCGACCAGCGGAACCGCGGCACCCGGGCCATGGCCCAGCCGACTCCGACGTAGGCCATGTACGCGTGCTTCGACGCCTCGCCGTCCAGGAAGCGTTCCACGTGCCGGCTGCCGCCGATCGGCAGCCCGTCACGCACCGCCATCCCCATCGCGGCCCCCTCGTACGCGAACCCGCGGAACTCCGCCGGTACGGTTTCGAGCCCGGCTTCGGCGTCCGCGGTCGATGAGGACGCGGCGGCGTGGGCGTAGCCGGTCAGGAAGGACTCGCCGACCATTTCGAGCCGTTCGCGCGCCTCGGGGCTCTTCTCGTAGAAGCCTCGGGTGGACAGCTTCGTCTCGTTCATGCTCGGGGTCAGCAGGCGGCTGCGGAGCCGGCCGAACTGATTCGCCATTTCTACTCCTCGTGGGAAGGGGTGACGACCGTGCTCAGCCACTGCGTGCGGATGTTCCGGCGCCACAGCTCGTATTGCGGCTCGGGTCCGGTGCCGGTGCGCTCGACCTCGGTGCGGTCGGCCAGGTCCACGGCTTCTTCGATGCCCAGTCCGGTCAGTGCGGACGCCGCCGCGACCGTGTGCCCGGGTACGAAGTCCGCGTAGTGCCGCGCCTTGACGGCGAACACCGCGCCGACCGCGAGGTCCCCGGCGTAGCCGTCCCGGGCGGCCGTGTCCCGCATCCGGGCGAGCTCCGCGGCCGTCGCGCCGCCCGCGAAGGCCGCGGCGAGACCGACGCCGCTCCACAGGTCGGCCCGCCGGTCCTCGGCGAACCGCGCCACCGCTGCGGCCACCGCGGTCGGGCGGCCGCCGTGGATGAACCACAGCGCCCGCCCGATGCCCTGGTCGACGGCACGCAGGAAGTAGCCGGGGTGCCCGTCCCAGGGGTAGGGCGCGGGACGCTGCTGCTGGTCGACCCAGCGCGCGGTGTGGAAGTACGCGAGGTCGAAGCCGTATCCGTCGACGGCCAGCCAGCTCATCGTGGGGTGGAACGGGATGTCGCTGAGGTCGGGCAGTATCTTGCGCCACAGCGGGCGGGGCAGCCGCGCCATGGCGAACCCGATGCCTATGTAGGCCAGGAAGAAGTGCGGGCGGCCGGAGCCGAGGATCAGCTCCCCGGTCCGGTGCCCGCGTATCGCGTCGCGCACGGTGAACGCCATGGCGGCCCCCTCGTACGCGAAGCCCCGCATCTCGGGTTCGACCATCGCCAGCCGCTGTTCCACCTCCGCGGTCCCCCGGGACTCGATGCCCCACTCGAATCCGACGACGACCGACTGGGGGATCATCTCCAGCCGGTCCGTGGCCGGGGTCCGGGTGACGGGGAACTTCCGGCCGGCGAAGCTGACCGAGTGCAGCGAAGGGGCGAGCACGACCCTACGCAGCGAACCGAGCGGTGTGGCCATCTGGCAGCTCTCCCTTGGTGGTCGGTCTCGGTGGTCCGGTCAGGCCGGCAACTGGTGGAATCCGCCGCCGAAATACAGCAGCGGGTCGTCGGTCTCCCCGCGCCCGATGTCGAGCACCGAGCCCAGGAAGATGGAATGGTCACCGCCGTCGTACACCGCCGCAAGGCCGCATTCCAGCCATGCCTGGGCGTCGGTCAGGACGGGGGCCCCGGTGTGCTGTCCCGGCGTGAAGTCGACCGTCTCGAACTCACGGGAGCCGCGTGGCCTGCCGCGGTCCGCGAAGTACTTGGCCACATCCCGCTGATGGCCCGCCAGGACCGAGACCGCGAACGCCTTCTCGGTGAGGATGGCGTCGTGCAGCGCCGCCGTGCGCTTGACGCACACCAGGATCATCGGCGGTTCGAGCGAGACGGAGGTGAAGGAGTTCGCGGTCATGCCCTGGGGGGTGTCCCGGCCCGTGGTGAGGACGGTGACCCCGGTGGCGAAGCGCCCCAGCACACCGCGCAGTTCACCGAGTGCGAGGTCCGGGCCCGTCGGGTCCGCCGCGGGCGGCGGGCCCGCGGAAAGCCGGTCTACGAGGGTCATGCCCCGGCCCCGCTCGTCGTACCGATGAGCTGCCCCTGCCCGGGTGCGGCGTACGGCGCGAGCGCGTTGCGCAGCGCCTCCGGCACCCGTGCCGGGCGGGTGTCCGCGTTGGGGCCGCGCATGCACGCGATCCGTTGCCGCCCCCTGGCCACGAGGTCCTCGGTCCCGTCCGGTCGCACCCGGACGTAGTCGAAGCTGAAGGCCACCTGGGTCTGGGTCAGGTCGTCCAGGCGCATCCGGATGGACAGCTCGTCGAACGCCGTGATCTCCGCGAAGAACTCGCAGTCGACCTTGAGGGTGAAGAGCTTCAGGTCGTCCTGGATGTCCGCGAGCACTTCGGGCGCGCGCTCGTGCAGGAACATCTCCCGGCACCGGCCCTGCCATCGCAGGTAGTTGACGTAGTAGACGTTGCCGACCAGGTTGGTGTCCTCGAACCCGACCAGGTGGCGGTACTCGTAGTACGGCGACATCGTCAGTCGTTCCTCTCCACGGGCTGGGCCATGAGCGCGAAGACGACGGGCTCACCGACCCCTTCCAGGGATGTCGGGAAGGTCGCGATGCGGGCCTCTCCCGAGCGCAGCACCACCCAGTGCTTCTCGGCGCCGGGTGTGCTGTCCACCGTGAGCGCGGCGACCGCACGGCCGCTCTTGCGCAGGCACTCGACCGCGCTCCACACCCGGGTGGCCGCGACCGAAGGCTCCTCCTGGTGCTCGGCCGCGATCAGCCGGGCGAGGGCGGTGCCCTCCGCTCCGAGCATCCCCTCCCACTCCTCCGGGGAGCGGTGCTCGGCCTGCTGTACGTCGCAGGCCACCGGTGCCTCGCCGGTCACCACCAGGGTCACTCCCGCGCCGTGCGAGGCGGAGATCCGCGGTCCGCCCGCGATCTCGGGCCTGCCGTCCGGGCGGTGGTCCACCGTGGTCCGGCGGCCCAGGGCCCAGCCGGCGGCCTCCGCGGTGGCCTTCCGGCGGGCGGTCAGCCCTTCTCCGGGTGCCTCGCCGTCGGGCCGGACGACACACCGTACGGCCTCGGGCAGGAGCCTTTCGGCGCGCCGCTCCAGGTAGGGGCCGAGCAGGGCGGGCTGCCAGGGACCGGTGCCGTCCTGCTTGCGGACCGCCTGGAGGACCAGCCCCTCCCAGCGTTCGACCAGGGTGCCGAGCTGGTCGCGGACGTCGAGGTTGTAGACGTACGTGTCCCCGTTGCGCGACCGCTCCCGTGCGTGCAGCGTCACCTGCTTGTCGCCGCGCGCGGCGGCGGGGTCCGCCAGGTGGAGGCGTTCCACGCTCACCGGGAGCAGCGTGGCGTCCGGTACGCAGCACTGGATGGAGTGCATCAGCGCGTCCCGTGTCCCCGGGTCGGCGAGCACGAGCTCGTCGGGCAGGTGCCGGGCGAACCAGGGGAGGGTGGCCATGTCCGCGATCTCGGCGACACACTCCTTGGCGGCCAGTTGGCGGTAGCCGGCGAGGCGCTGGAAGCGCGCCCCCTGGAAGAGGACCGGTCCGTAGAGGTCCCGTGCGGGGTCCAGCGGGATGCGCGGTGCGTCGTCGGATACGGGGACGGGCCCGGTGTCCTCCGGCTCCGGGCGGTCGTAGCGGAGCGTGGCGCGGAAGTGGTCGGCCTGGAAGCCGGTCTCGCTGCTGCGGATGACGGCCTTCACGGCTCCGGGGCTCTCGGCCAGCACCGCGACCTTGATGGTGGTCCGGCCGTCCGGAGGTACGACGATCGGGCGGAGGAACTCCATGTCCTCAAGGACGGGCGCGCCCTCGAACCCGGTGAGCGCCGCGGCCGCCTGGGCCATGGCCTCCATGCCGAGCACCGCGGGGAACAGCAGGTCGCCGTCGAGCTCGTGGTCGGACAGATAGGGGTCGTCGGAGGCGCTGAGATCGGAGTCGACGACCAGTTCGATGCCCGGGTAGTGGGCCTGCGGGCGGTCCACGAAGCGCATGAGCGGCAGGTCGGCGGTCTCCAGAGTCAGTGTGGGCAGGCCGCCGGCCCGTCCCATCACCACCAGGGCGGAAGGTGTCCGCCCCTCGGCGAGCAGCTGCTTGAGCATGGCCACGCCGTCCTCGGTGGGGATCGGCTCGATGCCCTCCCGGACCAGCGACTCCAGCACGCCGAGCCGTTCGCCCATTCCGGCCCCGGACCAGACGGACCACTCCAGCGCCACACAGCGGCAGTCGGGGTAGTCCTCCTGCACCCGCCGGGTCAGGTCCGTGAGCCAGTCGTTGGCGGTGGCGTAGTCCCCCTCGCCGCGCAGCCCGGCCCGGCCGATGATGCTGCCGAACGTCAGCAGGAGACGCAGGGCGGCCGGGTCGACGGCGGTGAGCACGTTCTCCAGTCCGGTGATCTTCGTGGCGAGCGTGCGGCGGAACGACGCCTCGTCCAGGTTGGCGAGGGCGTGCGGTTCGTTGCGGCCGGCGCCGTGCAGTACGGCGGTGACCGGCCCGAGCGCGTCGCTGATCTCGGCGACCGCCGCCTTGACCTCGTCGCCGGAGGTGACGTCGGCGCTCACGTAGCGGAAGTTGACGCCCGCCGCGGTCATCCGGCGCAGGTTGGCCCGCAGTTCCGGGTCGGTCGCCGGGTCGGACCGGCCGAGCAGGCCGACTCCGGCTCCGGTGTCGACGGCGAGGGCGAGGGCGCATTCCGCCGTGATGCCCTTCCCGCCGCCGGTCACCAGCAGGACGTCCCCGGCCCCGAGCGCCTGCCCCGCCCCGGCGTCCGCGTCACGCCCACCGGCCGGGGAGGCATGGGGCAGCGCGCGGAGGACGGGTACGGTGCGAAGGTCGTCGGGCCCGTAGTGGACTTCGCTGAATCCGCCGGTCGCCGCGACGTCGGTGACGATGCGGGCGCTCAGTTCGCGGGCGCGGTCGGCCGGCATGTCGTCGGGCAGCGGCAGGGTGACGACGGTGGTCGCGATGTCCGGCGCCTCCAGGTGCAGGGTCTTGGCCAGGCCCGCTGCGCCGCGCCGGTCCCCCACCGCCAGGAAGTGGGAGGCGCCGCGGGAGAGCGCGGCACGGACGGCGGCGATCATCAGCGGGGTGTGGTTCTCGTCGCAGTCCCGGGGCAGGCACAGCAGCACGCCGCCGCCGAGCCCCGCGGTGGACAGCGCCTCGTGGAGCGCGGGCGCGAGCGGGTGCCGTTCGGATGCGAACAGCTCCCAGTCCCCGTGCCCGGCGGACCCCCGCACGGTGGCGGGGCCCGGCTCGGTGGGCACCAGGTCGATGGCGAAGGCGCGCACCCAGGGGGCGACGCCCTGGGCGATCCGGGCTTCCTCCGCCCCGTCGTCGGCCTTGCCGGTCTCCTGCAACCCGTCCAGCAGGCCCGCGAGCTCGGCCAGCGTGGAGGTGGCGAACGCCGTGGTCACCATGGGGGCGGTGATGCCGAGTTCCTGGGCCGCGCGGTTCATGATCTGGGCCACGGTGATGGAGCTCAGATGCAGTTCGTCGAGCGGGTTGCTGTGCGGGTTGACCGCTTCCAGGGGGAGTTCGGCACGCTCCGCGGCCAGCCGCAGGACCACCGAGAGGCTGTCGCCTCCGCCGCCCGTGGCGTCTGCCGCGGTCTCGTCCGCCTGCGCGGGGGCGGGCGGCTCGTCCACGCGTACGTCGGTGAAGCGCAGGTCGACGTCGGGGGTGGACTCGGCCGGGCTGGCGAAGAAGCGGAACTCCTTGTCCAGGGGCAGCGGCCGGGTGAAGCGGCCCTGGAACAGCGCGCCGGACTCCAGGCGCGCGCCGAGGGCGTACGCGGCCGCGGCGGCGGTCAGCAGTCCGGACAGCGAGGTGCTGTCGGCGTCGAGCGAGACGACGGGCACGCCGGGCGCGATGTCCTCGGCCAGTCCTCGCAGGATCTTCCCCGGGCCCACTTCGAGCAGCAGGTCGACCTCGGCGGACAGGGCCTGGACCGCTTCGGCGAAGCGCACCGGCTGCCGCACCTGCCGGGTCAGCAGCTCCGGCACATCGGTGCCGGCCGTGACCTCGTCGGCGGTGACCGTCGAGATCATGCGGCGGGCCGGCGGGGTGAACTCCTGGGCCCGCAGGAAGGTCCCGAGGGCTTCGGCCGCGGGGGCGACGGCCTCGGAGTGGAACGCGTGCGAGACGTTGACGGCCGCGGTGCCCAGTCCCCGGGCGGAGGCGGCGGCGCAGACCCGCTGGACGGCGTCGGCGGGGCCGGAGATCACGGTCTGCCGGGGGCCGTTGTAGCCGGCGATCACGACCGGTTCGCCGGCCAGCAGCGGTTCGACGTCGTCGGCGGGGGCGGAGATGCCCGCCATGCCGCCGCCGCCCGCACTCGCCGCCGCCATGAGCCGGCCGCGCTCCGCCGCGATCCGCAGCACCGATGCCTCGTCCGTGGCCCCCGCCCAGTGCAGGGCGGTGACCTCGCCGAGGCTGTGACCGGCCGCGCCCACCGCCTCGATGCCCAGGTCGGAGAGCACCCGCAGGGCCGCGAGGGAGGAGGTGACGATGCGCGGCTGGGCCACCGCGGTGTCGGCCAGGTCGCCTTCGGCGGGCAGCGGGTGTGCGCGGTACAGCTCGTCCACGGCTGCGAAGCGGCGGCGCAGCGCACCGCCGTCCGCGCGCCGGCCGGCGCCCTGGCCGGGGAAGAGGAACCCGATGCGGGCCTGTGGCGTGGCACCGCCCAGGAACACTCCGCCGTCGATGTCGAGCGCCGACCTGGCTCCGCCGTCCAGCAGCGTGAGGAGCTTGGTGAAGCGCTGTTCCGCCTGTTCCGGGGTGGCCGCGACGACGGCGGCCCGGACCGGCCGGCCGTCGAGGTCGCTCTGAAGGGTGGCGGCGAGGTCGCCCAGTTCCGCGAAGGACAGTTTCTGGACGAAGGCGGCCAGATGGGTGACCTTCCCGCGCAGCTCGGCCGTCGTCTCGGCGTCGAGCAGCAGCAGTTCCGTGTCCTGCCGCGACCGTACGAGCTGCCGGGTGACGCGGCCGACGGCCTCCTTGCGTACTCCGTCGGCGTGTTCGACCACCACGTGGGCGTTGATCCCGCCGAACCCCATGGAGGAGACGCCGGCGCGGATGGGGGCGCCCTCGGGCCACAGCTCCGCGTCGCCGGGGACCCGCAGGGCCGGCCGGTCGCCGGTGAGTTCGGGGTGCGGGTCCACGTGGCTGGTCGCGGGCGGGATGACCTGGTGGCGTACGGCGAGGATGGCCTTGATGAGTCCGGCGACGCCTGCCGCGGCCTTGGTGTGCCCGAAGTTGCCCTTCACCGTGCTGATGGCGGCGGGTTCCGTGTCGGGGCCGGCGGCGCGGCGTGCCTCCGAGAAGGCGCGCAGTTCGGTGGCGTCGCCCACGGCCGTACCGGTGCCGTGGCCTTCGAAGTAGCCGACGGTCTCGATGCCGAACCCGGCGGCGGCGTAGGCCCGCTGGAGGGCCAGACGGTGTCCGCTGGCCTCGGGCCGGGTGATCCCGCCCCGGCCGTCGGAGGAGTAGCCCCAGCCGGCGACGTTGGCGTAGCGGAAGCGGCCCTGCGCGACGGCGTCCCGGTCGCGCATGAGGACGAGCATGCCGCAGCCCTCACCGGGCCAGAAGCCGTTGGACCCGCGGTCGTAGACGCGCATCTCGCCGGTGGCGAGGGCGCCCGTCTTGGCGAAGCCGATGACCTCGAAGGGGTCGATGCTGAGGTCCACCCCGCCGACCACGGCGACGTCGAGCCGGCCGTCGGCCAGGGCGTCGCACGCGGTGGCGACGGAGAGCAGCGACGAGGAGCAGGCCCCGTCGACGGTGAACCCGCCGCCCTTGAGGTCGAAGTGGTTGCAGATCCGTCCGGCGATGGTGTTGGCGAGGCCGCCGGCCAGGGAGTCCTCGCCGATCGGCGGGAAGGGGCTCTTGTAGCGCTCCTCCAGGTCGCCCAGGAACTTCGCCAGGGCGTCGTCGTCCCAGCCCTGCTCGCGCAGTGCGGCGCCGACGGTGCGGCGCACGTAGGGCCAGCGCAGCCGCATCAGGTTGGCCCTGCTGAATTCGCCGGTCAGGGTGTTGCCGAGGATGACCCCGGTGTTGAGGTCGCCGAGCCCTTCGCCCAGCGGGAATCCCGCGTCCTCCAGGGCCCGGGCGGCGGTGTCGAGCGCGAGCCAGTGCGTCATGTCGGTGGCGCGGAAGGTGCTGCCCGCGACGCGGTATTTGACCCGGTCGAATACGAAGCCGTCGATGACGGCGGCCTTGCTGGAGTAGAAGCGGTCCGGGGCCGCGGGGTCGGGCGAGTAGTAGTCCTCGGCGCGCATGCGCTCGTCCGGCAGTCTGCGGAAGGCCCGCCGGCCGGCCAGGACGTTCTGCCACAGCTCCTCGTGGCTGTCCGCGTCGGGGTAGCGGCAGGCGATGCCGACGACGGCGATCCCGGCGGGCTGCGTAGGGGGGGAGGGCGTCATGCGGCCACCGCCTCGATCGTGGTCTTGTCGTCGAGCGCCCGGTTCGGGCCGCCGGCCTGGCCGCCCCCGGAGATCCCGGACGCCTTGCGGCGCTGGATGAGGTGGGCGACCCACCAGCCGATGCCGCGCAGGGCGCAGACCGCGGTGGTGGCGAAGAAGAGGGTGTAGACGACGTTGAAGAGCATCATCACGCCGTAGACCATGGCGACCGACGACCCGAACATGAACTGGTTGCGCCCCTTGGCGGGGGTGGTGCCCGGGTCGCTGATCATGTAGTTGGTGAAGAGGATGAAGGCCACACCGCTCATCGGTCCGAGCGCGGAGGCCAGGGCCACGTCCCAGAACCAGTGCCGGATCAGGGCCTGGATCACGAAGGCGCCGAGCCAGCCGACGATCAGCGCGGTCCGCTTCGTGAGCGCCGTGTTGATGATGGTTCCGGCGGTGGCGATGATCAGCGGAATCGCCATCCGGAAGAATGTGTCGGCGTTCTCGGTGAACTCGTAGGGCGGTGCGATGCTCACCCATGATCCGAAACAGACGAGCGCGAGAGTGATGCCGAAGTTGGACGGATTCATGAAGTGCCGCATACGGCCCGCGACGGGTGCCTGGAGAGCGTGCTTGCCCGCGACACCCACGAACACACCGAAGAGAATCGGCAGAATCTGATTGTTCGCGTACAGCAGCATGTTCACGGCCAGCGCGGTGATATGCGAGGGCAGCAGGAACTCGTAGAGTCCGCGGAATCCCTTGCCCTGGTAGCGCGGCGAGCGGCGCTGTGCCCAGGAACTCAGCAATTCCAGAAGGATCTCGGTCACATAACCGGCGACGACCGCGATGATGGGCCACAGCCACGGCTGCTCGAAACCGAGCACGGTGTAGCCGAGGATGTTGAACACGGTCATCGAGATGGCGAAGTTGCGCAGCGCGAGGTAGCGCGGGTCGCGCTTGGCCGCCGGCGGGGAACCGGCTGGGGGAGAGGCGACGTCGGTCATCGGTTGGCAACCTCCTGCGCGGTGTCGGTCAGCATGAACGTGTGGGTGCCGGGGGTGAGCTTCTGGGTCGTGCGGTGCCTGCCGCCGTCCGCGTCGCGCCAGGAGAGCTCCACGGTCGCCGGACCGGTGTGCGTGCCGAGCCCGAAGTGCACGTCGAAGCTGCGGAATCCGCTGTGCCCGCCGCCGCCGTCGAGGTGGGAGATCTGGGTGCCGTCGGACGTGGTGACCTTGACGGTGGCGCCGTAGGCCGGCGCGCCGATGTTCGCGATGCCCTTACCGGCGTCCTTGTCCGAGCCGGTGGCGGGCCGGTACAGCCGCAGGCCGAGGTACTGGCCCTTCGCGGGCGCCTCGTTGGCGTAGAAGGCCGGCGGGCCCCACTGCCGCGCGACGGCGAAGTCGAGCGTTCCGGTCCCGGTGGTGTCGCCGGTGGCGAGTGCCCTGGTCGGGATCTCGACGTCCAGGCCGAGCTGCTTGGAGACGTTGGCGTACTTTCCGCTCTCGGTCTTCGCGTAGAAGCCGAGTATGTCGTCGCCGGCGATGTCGTCACCGGGCTGGACGTTCGGCCACATCCTCGGGTTGGACAGCAGGTTGTCGTTGGCCATGGCCATCTCCTGGAGCCAGGGCCAGCGGTCGATCTTGCCCTTCACGAAGCCGGTGGCCTGGAGGATCGACAGATCACCGTTGTTCAGGAAGTCGGCCATCTTGGTGTCCCAGCCCCAGCCGGTCCACGCGACGCCGTGCTCCTGCGCCTCCTGCTTGAACGGTGCCTCGCCGTCGGCCAGCTTGCGGGCCATCTCGGCCTCGTCGCGGGCGTTGTTCTTCCAGAGGAAGTTGCTCTCCTCCAGGCCCCACGCGACGGTGATGTTGCTGACCATCATGTCGAAGCTGCCGTTGTGGTCGACGTCGGCGAAGTCGACGCCCATGCCCTTGAACGAGCCCTTGCCGAGCACGAAGGACTTGGGTGTGGTCGGCGTGCGCTTGCCGGTGGCCTCGGTGAACTTGATGTGCCCGGGGGTCGACCGGTTGTAGAGCAGGTGGTCGTGGCCGAAGTCGTCGGCGATGTACAGCTCGGGCAGGTCGTCGCCGGTCAGGTCGGCCCCGGCGACCGCGAGGGTCCAGCCGGTGGACGCCTTGTAGGGGATGGCCCCCTTCTCCTCCACGAAGGAGACACCGGGTTCGTCACCGGTGGTCGCGTCCGTCCAGCGCATGACGTGGTCGCCACCCGCGTTCTTCGAGTTGGACAGCGAGTCGTTCATGCCCACGTTGTCGAGACCGTTCGGGTCGAGCACGTCCGAGTCCCGGAAGTAGTTCCCCACCACGACGGACGGGTGTCCGCTGCCGTCCATGTCACCGACGTACAGGGCGTCGGTGTTCCAGCGGGGGCCATGGTAGGCGCCGTCGGCGCTCTTCGACGGCACCACCTCGCGGGCCACGTACGCGTCGGGCGACAGCGTGGTCGCACTCTCCTTGGCCATGAAGGCGATCGGAGTACGGCCCCAGTAGGAGACCATCAGGTCCATCCTGCCGTCGCCGTTGAAGTCGCCGGGCGCGCAGCCGGTGGGCGCCATGGCGTCATCCATCGGAAGCGGGGACCCGTCGAGGACGAACGGGGTGAACCGGTCCTCCTTGACGGCGTTCGGCGTGTACGTCACGACGACCTGGTCCGTACGGGTGTCGACGATGCACATGCCGTCGGCCTTGCCGTTGCCGACCAGGTCGTTGATCGCGATACCGGCGCCCACGGATGAGATCCAGGACCGGATTTTCTCGTACGCCGGATTCACCTTGCGGACCGTATTCATCGGTTGCGAGTTGTAACCGGGCGGCAGCGCGATGGGCATTTCCTGGAACTTGTACTTTGCGGCGGCCTCGTCACCGCCCGCCACTGCGACGGAACTCCGGACCGCAAAGAACAGGGACGCGGCCACCAGCACGGTCACTACACCTGGCGTTATTCTGCGAAAGCGCTCGCGTTGATTCATCGCACTCCCCCTCACTTACCACAAAGAGCTGGACGGCTTGTCCTGCACGGGTTCGCGTTCCGAGAATGAGCGACGGCAGCGCGCACTGCCTCTCCGACATTGCTTGAAGCGGGTCCGGCCTCGGCGGACTACTCGATGTCGGCGTAAGAGAGCATTCTCGAAGGAGGTTCATCGCGGGAGAAGCCGTGACGCCGGGTCACGGATTTACGCGAACGTGCTGTCCCCGAGGTCGTACGGTCCCGAGGTCGTACTAGGGCGTGTCCGTGCCGTCGCAGCTCTGCCGCAGCGCGGCGGCCACCGCGTCCCGGTCCGCGCCGACGCTCACGAGGAGGCCGGTGAGCTGGGCCTCGAAGCAGACGTCCGCGTCGTACGGCTCGACCAGGTAGTCGCCGAGTTCGAGCGTCACGAGACCGTGCAGCGCGACCCACAGCTGATGGGCCACCAGATACGCGTCCCCCGGGTGCAGCCGGCCCGTCTCCATGCCGCGTTCCACCGCCCGCACCAGGACGTTGAGGGTGTAGCGGCCGTGCTGGCGGTCCTCCGTGGTCAGCGAGAAGCCGCCCAGGACGGCGCCCCCGAACATCACCCCGTAGAGGTGGCGGTGCTCCAGCGCGTTGCACCGGTAGGCCACCCCGAGGGAGCAGATGTCGGTGACCGGGTCCGACGACTCCGGCACTTCCCGCAGCCGCCGGTCGAGCAGCCGGAAGCCCTCCTTGACCATGGCTCTGACCAGGTCGCTCTTTCCGCCGAAGTGCGTGTACACCGCCGTCGTGGAGGCACCCACCGCCGCGGCGAGACGACGGGTCGACAACGCGGCGGGACCCTCCTCGGCGAGGAGCTGTGCCGCGGCTTCGAGGAGTTGTACGCCAAGAGCGGGATTCGCTGTCCGTGGGCTCACGGTTGACATCCTGTCATGCCGGTGCAACGCTGCCATAACGATGTTACGTAACAGCGATTCGTGAGGATGGACAGCAATGCCCACTCATCACCGGCACAGCACGTCACATCTGCTGAGCAGCGGCTACCGGCCGGTTCGCGAAGAGGTGACCCTGCCCTTCCCGGCGGTGAGCGGACAGCTGCCCGCCGAGCTCGACGGCACCTTCCTGCGGATCGGCCCCAACGCGCTGGACGGCCACGACCCGGCCGTCGACCACTCCTTCGCCGGCGACGCGATGGTGCACGGCCTGCGGCTGCGCGGCGGCCGCGCCGAGTGGTACCGCAACCGCTGGGTGCGCACGGACCGGGTGGCACGCGCCCTCGGCGAACTCCCCGCGCCCGGGCCGCGGCACGGCCTGTCGGACAACACCAACTGCGCGCTCGTCCGGCACGCCGGGCACACCCTCGCGCTCGCCGACGGCGGCGCGCTGCCGACCCGGCTCGGCGACCGGCTGGAAACGCTCGACCGGGTCGACTTCGACGGCACCCTGCCCGGCGGCTTCAGCGCCCACCCCGTCGTCGATCCGCTCACCCAGGAGATGCACGCGGTGGCGTACGAGCCGGGCCGCCCCGGGGTCGACCACCTGACGCTGGACGCGTCGGGGCGGGTGCGCCGACGCGAGAACATCACGGTGAAGGACACCCCGATGATGCACGCCTTCTCGCTGACGGACCGCGAGGCGATCATCTACGACCTGCCGGTCACCTACGACGCCCGGGCGGCGGCCGCCGGCTCACGCGTCCCGTACACCTGGAACGACAGCCATGAGGCCCGCCTCGGCATACTCCCCCGGGAGGGCACGGACGCCGACGTGCGATGGATGAGCATCGCCCCGTGCTTCGTCTTCCATCCCGTCAACGCGTACAGCCGTGGCCGCCACATCGTCATCGACGTCATCCGCCACGAGCGCGCCTTCGACCGCGACCCCCTGCACCCCAGCGAGTCGGCGCCCACCCTGTGGCGCTGGACCGTGGACCGGGCCGGCGGCCTCGTGACCGAGGACCGGCTCTCCGGCGAGATCCAGGAGTTCCCCCGCATCGACGACCGGTACGCGGGCTCCCCGTACCGCTACGCCTTCACGGTGGAGCTGCACCCGGACCGGGCCGCCGCGCTCGCCGGGCCCGCGCTGCTGCGCCACGACCTCGTGACGGGCCGCGTCGACCGGCACCGCTTCGGGCCGGGACGCGAGGGCGGCGAAGCGGTCTTCGTACCCCGCTCCGCCCATGCCCCGGAGGGAGACGGCTATCTGCTCAGCGCCGTCTACGACACCGCCTCCGGCACCAGCGACCTCGTCGTCATCGACACGGCGGACTTCACCGGGCGGCCGGTCGCCGTCGTGAAGCTTCCGGTACGCATCCCGCACGGCTTCCACGCGCAGTGGGCGCAGTGAACTCAAAGCACCTCTGCGAGCCCGGTGAGGACGAGCAGAAGCCGCAACCGCTCCCCCACGCCATGGAGGACGAAGTCCCGGCCGCCGCGCCGGGCGGTCGGTGAGCAACGCGGCCGGCTGTCCGAACTCATCGGCGCGGCGCCCCTCCGCCCTCCCCCGCTCCGGGGCGCGGTCAGCGGACTCCGGCCACGAGCGCCAGGTCGCGGCAGTCGAACTCCGGCAGCGCGAACAGCACCGGCAGGTCGTAGATGCTGCTGTGGCGCAGGGTGACGTCGAGTTCGACCACCCTCCCCGACCGGACGGTGATCGAAGGGCAGGTTCCGATGAGCATGCGGCGCTCCGCACCGTAATCCGGGACCGAGCCGTCCAGACCGGCCACCCTGATGTACCAGGTCCCCTCGGGAAGGCCGTGCAGCCGGAACCTCGGCCGGCCGGGCCCCAGCACGTCCCAGGAGACCGGCCTCCCCTCCGCGATGGGGCTGCCGAAGGCACCGACGTACACATTGCGCAGCGGGACCACTCCGGACCTGTGCACGGTCCCGACGACGGTGCCGCAGCGCGGATCGGGCGTCGGCGCCTCCGGTAACGGCCCGGATTCGAGCAGCCGCGCGCGGGCGCGGTAGCGCGTCGGGGCCAGTCCGACGCTGCGGGTGAACCGCGAGGTGAAGCTGCCCGGGCTGTTGTAGCCCACCCGGTACGAGATGTCCGTGACGCCCAGTTCGCTGTCCCGCAGCATCTCCTTGGCCTGGTGCAGCCGGATCGCGGAGAGGAAGCGCCCCGGGGAGGTACCGGTCACCTCCCGGAACACACGGGAGAAGTAGAACCTGCTCAGGATCGCCGCGTCGGCCAGGTCCGACAGCGACACCGGCTCGGTGTAATGGCTCCAGATCGTCTCGATCGCACGGTGCACGGCGTCTTGCACAGGGCCTCCAGTGGGGGGTGAACCTTAGGCAAGGGCAGAATGCTGACGTACTACGGCAAGACGCCCAATCACATGCCAAGGGCATATGGCGGACAATAAAATGCGGACCGGACGCCGTCGCGGGGCGACGCGGTCACAGGCCGGCCGCCGATGCGTGGCGCCGGCGCACCGCGACGGACAGCGGCTCCGCCCTGCTCCCGGGTACGGCGATCAGCACCGGCGGGTCCAGCGGGCTCACCGGGCGCAGCACGACGTCGGCGGGCATCAGCAGGACCCCGGGCCGGACCACCAGGGGTCCGTACCGTCCGACGGACAGGTTCTCCGGGCCGCCCCGTCCACGCCCGGCCAGGACCGACGGGCTTCCGTACGGGACGGAGGCCGCCATCAGGTACCAGGTCCCCGGCCCGACGTCGCGCAGTTCGAACGGTCCGGGCCCGTCCATGATGGTGCACTGCACGGGGCTGCCCTGGGGAATGGGGCTCGGGAAGAGCCCGATGAACACCTGCCCCAGGGGCCGGTCCCCGGGCAGCACGATGCGGCCGTGCACGGAGAAGGACTGAGCCGTACCGGAAGCGCCCGTCCGTGACAACTGCACGCTCAGGCCGCTGAAGTCCCCGTCCAGTTCCCGGAATCTGCTCGGCGACAGACCGACACACTCTTTGAATCGTGAACTGAATGTACCCACGCTGCTGTACCCGACCTGGGCGCTGATATCCGCCACGCTGCGGCCGGTGCCGACCAGAAGGCGCTTCGCCTCCTGGATACGAAGCGCGGAAAGAAAGCGCCCCGGGGAAACACCCGTCACCTCCCGGAACATCCGGGAGAAATGAAACTTGCTGAACCTTGCCGTCCTCGCCAGATCATCGGTGGTCAGATCCTGGTCAAGGCGTTCATGCATGTAGTCGATGACCTGGAGGATTGCCATCTCCATGGAAGCAGTGGTCATAGGGCACCCCTTCGAAGGAATCAAGCACGGGAACGGCCTGCGGGAACGGACTGAATCCTTGCCCTGTCCGAGAGTTCGTCAGCGAAGCGCCGCCAGGCGTCCGCGCACTTCAGCGCGATTTCCGCAACGGTCTCGGTGCAGTGGGGCGGAATGGAGTCGGCGAGTTCTTTCCATGCCTCATCGGTGATGAAATGACCGTGCATCCAGCGGAGGAAATCCCGCCCGGACTGCGAGTTCCTGAGGGACGGGTTGTTGCTCAGGATCCGCAGCCGGTCCCGGGCCGTGCGCGGCATCACGGGCCGGCCCCCGCACGCCTGGGTGCCCCGGGCCGTGGGCATCCGCGGCGGGACCGTGCGCGGCGGCTGGGCACGGGGCGCCTGCTCCTCCTCGTCCCCGAGCGGGCACTCCCCCGCGCTCCGGGCGGCGTCCGGTGACAGCTCGGCCGCCGCCCGTACACCGGGATTCAGCGGTCCCCCGGAAGTGCGGGACACAAGCTCGGTGGCCTGGCCGCACACGGCGGCGTCCGCTGCGGCCGGCCTGTCCCCGGTGCCGGAGTGGCCCAGCTCCGACGAGCGGGCGGCGGCCCGCCGGCGTACCTCGGACACGGTGCCGGTGTCGAGACCGGTGTAGACGGCGATGCTCGGGTCGGACATGGCGGGGAAACCGGTGAGGATGCGGCGCACGGCTGCGCTGCGGTCGGCCGGCGACAGCAGCAGACCGTCGGCGATATTTCGGGCGACCGACTGAATGAACGCCTCGTCATCGGACCCGTCGAAGAACTGGGCGTCGATCGTTTCCAGTCCGAGGATTACCGCAGCCCTGACCCGGTGCATTCCGTCGATCACCCTCATGGAAGGGGTGTGCACCAGAATCGGCGGCAACGAGTGATACACATCGGCCAGACGTCGCGCATGAGCTTCGTCGACCCCATTGAGTCGCGGAGAATCCGAGACCACGAGATCTTTCACGTATACGGACTGGGTGAAGTAAGGCGGTTGGTCCCTCATTCGTGCAGCGATTCCCTTCACGGATTCCTCCAGTTTCCGAGCGAATCGATCTGCCAGACGCCCCCGTCGACCTCTGCATACGGGTGGCTGACACCAGTCGGTCGGTCCGGCGGTCCAAAGCGGGCGCGTCGACCGCCATCCACCGCATGGAGTGCATGACGATCTCTCTCCTCGCGACTCCGGTCTCCACACCACCGTTCCGACCGGGCGAAGCTAGAAGAACCGGATCACCTCTGGCAACGAATCGCGCTACTTCGGCTAGTTGCCGTTGTGGCGGTGTCCTTTGGTAGGGCACGCCGCGAGATGCGCACCCCTTGCCGCGGACGCAGCCTTGCCCAAAGCTGTGTCCGTATCGAGCCGCCGTGCGGAAGGGGAACCATGTCTGGCCGGACGACCGGGGCCCGCGTCCGCGCCGGCGGACCCTGCTCGGAAACGGCGGAGCGGCGGGCGCGGTCGGACCGCGCCCGCCGCTCCTGCGACCGGGAACATCTCAGACGGGCCCGGCGGTCACCCCGGTCCGGGCCCGCCGTCCGCCGGCGCCCAGCCGCCGATCCGGAGCGCCGCCGAGAGCGCCGCCCAGGAGGCCAGCACCACCAGATCGGCGTCGTCCGGCCGGTCCTTCCGGTACTCCTCGATGACGGTGGCGTCGATCTGGTACGAGGCGAAGGCGACGAGCAGCGCGAGCCGGCCCGCCGGGCGGTCGGCCGGCGGCAGCGCGGCGAGCGGGGCGTCCACCCAGCCCCGGCCGAGTCCGCGCGGCGCACCGTCCCAGTCCTTGAGCTCCCGGTCGAGCAGGTCCCTGACGCCCGGGGCCACCACCTGCCGCGCCGCCCGGTCCACCGCGCCGGCGGCCCGGGCGAACGCCTGCGCGATGTGGGGGTTCGCCCCGGCCCAGCGGAGCCCGTCCGGCTCCGGCTCCGGCGGCAGCAGCCCGAGTGAGGCTCCGGCCTCGCCGGTCCGCCGGCTCGCCCCGCGGATCACATGGCTGAGCACACGCTGCACCATGCCGAGCCCGGCCCGCGGCGCGCTCGCCGGCATCGGCGCGTCCTCAAGGAAGGTGTTCACCATCCGGTTGAGGTAGTGGAAGACCACCGCCACCCCGACGTACTCGGGCGCTTCCGCCGCGCTGAACGGCACGTACGGGGCGTCGCCCGGCCGGGGACGCAGAGCGGCCGCCGTGGCCCAGTGCGCGGCCTCGCGCAGCCGTGTCTCGGCCACCTCGGCGATCCGGCCGGCGGCGATGGTCCGGGCGGCCTGTTCACCGGCCAGGCCGCGCAGCGTGGCGCCGTGCACGGACACGCAGTACGGGCAGGTGTTCACCGCCGAGACGGCCGCGGCCACCGCCTCCCGCACCGCGCGGTCGACCTTGCCCGGGGCGATCAGGGTCTCCCGGAGCATCAGCCAGGCGGCGGTCATCACCTCGGGGGCGGGCGAGTGCAGCGCCACCGGCGGGGCCAGCACGCCGAACTCCCGCTCCATCTGCCCGTACACCCGGGCGGTGGGCCCGTCCGCCGCACCGGGCCGGACCGGGGTGACGAAGCGGATCTGGGCGAGCGCGAGTCCGCGCATGGCGCGCGCGGTGACCGGGGCCATGCCGGTCATCCCAGGACCGTGCGTACGGCGGCCGCGGTGCCGCGCCGGGCCGCGCCGCCGCCGTCCGGCGCGGGCGCCCCGTAACGCACCTCGACGCCGCGTTCGCGCAGCGCGTGCATGATGCCGGGCACCGCCCGTTCGGCGAGTGCCGCGATGGTGAAGGCCGGGTTCACCGTGAGGGCCCCCGGTACGGCCGATCCGTCCGTGACGAAGATGCCCGGGTGCCCGCGCAGCTCGTGCCGGTCGTCGAGCGCGGAGGTCTCCGGGTCGTCGCCGATGCGGCACGAGGCGAGCGGGTGCACCGTGTACGCCCCGATCACGTCGTTGGTCCACGGCATCACCCGGGCCAGCCCGTTGTGTTCGAGGATGTCCCGGACCGCCGCGTCCGAGATCTCCCAGCCGCGCAGCGTGTTCTCGGTGGGCCGGTAGCGCAGGCTGCCGAAGCCGAGCAGCTGCTGAGAGAGCCGTTCCGAGTTGCCGGTGGGCGGCGGCGGGCCGAACACGCCCTCGTTGTCGTCCTCCGACATGGTGAAGACCGTAAGCCAGGAGCGCCACTTGCGCAGCATCTCCTTCTTCTCCGGCCCGTACCAGCTGGGGCCCTTCGCATCCGGCACCTGGGCCAGGATGGTGCCGAAGCCCGGGGGGAAGTACAGCTGCTCCAGCGAGAACCGCTCGTACTCCGGCAGATCCCCGTCGAGTCGGTCCCAGGACGCCACGACGGGTCCGCGGCCGATCTGGTAGGCGCCGTACGCGTTCGCCTCGTCTCGGGAGAGCCCGAGCAGTTCCCTGACCTTGTCGTCTTCGAGGACCGCGGTGTTGAGCCGTTCGCCGTTGCCGGAGAAGTAACGGCCGACCGCGTGCGGCATGCGGCCGAGCTCGGGCTCCGAACGTTGCAGGATGACCGGGGTGGCCGCGGTGCCGGCGGCGAGGATCACGATCTTGGCGTCGATGGTGCCGGAGCCGGTCTGCTGCCGGTAGTCCACCTCGTCGATCGTGTTGTAGTGCACCCGGTAGTCGCCGGTGTCCAGCTTGGTGATCTTCTGCACCTCGTGCAGCGGCCTGATCTCGGCGCCGTGCGAGAGGGCGGCGGGCAGGTAGTTGAGGAGCAGGGACCGCTTGGCGTCGAACCGGCAGCCGGACATCATCCAGTTGCAGTTGGTGCACAGGCTGGTGTCCACGGCGGACGGCGACGGATTCGCGGTGTGCCCGGCGGCCTTGCACGCGGCGGCGAACACCCCGCCGATGTAGGGGACCTCGTCCCATGAGGTGGGGGTGACCGGCAGGGCCTCGGCCACCCGGTCGTACCAGGGTTCGAGCGCGTCGCGGTCGATCGCGGCCGGCCACATCCTGCGGCCGATGGACCCGTGGCGCTCGAAGACGAAGCGCGGCGCACGCGGCATGGTGGCGAAGTAGACGACGCTGCCGCCGCCCACGCAGTTGCCGCCGAGCACGCTCATCCCGTCGCCGACCACGAAGTCGAACACGCGGGTGGCCGAGGAGCCGAACTTGAAGTCGTGGTCGAATTCCTCGGAGTTCAGCCAGGGCCCGCGCTCCAGTACCGTCACCTTCGCCCCGCCGGCGGCGAGGTGGTAGGCGGTGATCGAGCCGCCGAAGCCGCTGCCGACGATCAGGACGTCCGTGGTTTCGGTGGCGTTCACACGGGGCTCCCAGTGGGGTCGGTGTCGGGGTGTACGTCTGCGAGTGGGCGGCCGTAGGAGTAGGCGGGGAACCGCCACAGCCCGTCCTCGCCGGGCGGCGTGAAGCCGAGGGTGGCGAGACCCGGGTGCCCGGCCGCGATGGCGTCCGCGGTGTGCATGTGGGCCCCCGTGTCGAAGGCCATGAAGCTGAACATCGCCAGGCCGGCCCACATGGCGTGCTCGGGGTGGTCGGGCGCGAGCAGTTCGCCCACCAGCGCCAGCCGGTCGTCGTAGCCGAGGCCGACGAACGGCTCATGGTCGTCGGGGGGCAGTCCGCGCCCGGTGCGGTAGCGGACGGCGTGTTCGTCGAGCATGCGGGCCAGGTCGTCGAGGGCCGGGGCCATCCCGCCCTCGGGCGTTTCGAGGACATCGATCGCGCCCGACGCCACCGCCCCGCCGCCCTGGCTCACCCCGGCCACCGCCCGGTCGTCCGGATGGCGTTTCTCACCGGGGATGATCGTGTCGGCGTAAGCCTCAAGAACGGTGTTTCTCGACTGCGGGCGTTCCGGGTCTGGCATGGCGGATCCCCTCGGACGCGGCGAATGCCGTCTGGCGGTCTGTGTCCGTGCGCTTGGACTCGTGCGGCGTGGTCGATTTTTGGGCGGGTACGGCAGGGCGCGCATCTTCGTGACTGCCGGTCGCCCCGCACCGACGTGCGGGGGTCCCCACCGGGCAACGGACGAGAAGACGGATCGCCGGATCCGGCCACAGACTCGTTTCGCCGCGTTGACCGACGTACGCGGGAAACGCCTTCCCGGAAGGACCGCATATGACGAAATCACTCGACGTGTATTCGGATCTGGTGGCCGAGGGCGAGGAGATCGACGCGCTCCTCGACCATCTCAGCGAAGAGCAGTGGCAGTTGCCCACGCCCGCGCCGGGCTGGACCGTGGCCCACCAGGTCGCGCACCTTGCTTTCGTCTGCCATCTCGCCGCGACTTCCGCGCGCGACCCGCAGCGCTTCGCGGAGTACGCGACGCAGGCCAAGAACGGTTTTCAGGCGGCGGTGGACGCGGCGCTCGCGCAGTTCCTCGCGGCGGGCCCACAGGCGGCGCGGGCGCGCTGGCGTGAGGAGCTGGCCGCCTCCGTGACCGGGCTCTCCGAGGCCGACCAGAAGGACACCGTGCCGTGGCTGGTCAACCCCCTGCCGCCGACCGTGCTCGCCGCGGCCGGACTGATGGAGGTCTTCGCACACGGCCAGGACATCGCCGACGCGCTCGGTGTACGCCGGGAGTACACGGACCGGGTGGGACACCTGGCCTGGTTCGGCGTGCACACAAGGGACTTCGGATACCAGGCGCACGGCATGGAGCCGCCGCGCGAGGAGTTCCGCTTCGAGTTGACGGCGCCGTCCGGCGGCACCACATGGACCTTCGGACCGGAGGACGCCGAAAACCGGGTCACCGGCCCGGCCGCCGACTTCGCGCTGCTGGTCTCCCGTCGCCGCCACCACGCCGACCTCGCGATACGGACCGAGGGGGCCAGGGCCGAGGAGTGGCTGGGCATCGCCCAGGCATACCGGGGCCCGGGCGGCGAGGGGCGGAAGCCGGGGCAGTTCGCGTCGTAGGGCCGCCCCTGTTTATCGCATCCACGGAGCGGCGCCGTGGCACCATGCGGCCACATGCCCGGCCGCGCAGGTTGGCTCCTGACGAAGAAACGGAAAGACCTTCCCCGTTTCCCTGCCGTCTGCCTGACCGGGCGTCACCGTGGCCTGCCGTCAGCCGGGCCTGCCTCAGCCAAGGATGAGCGGGAACCGCGCCGCCGACCCGCCCAGGGCCGTCGTCTGCGCGGAGGTCGGCGCGCTGCGGCCCGTACCGATCCGCAGCGCGTCGGCGTCCGTGAGCGAGGCGGGGAACGCGGCGCCCGCGACGGCCTCCAGCGCGGTGCGGGCCACGGCCAGGGTCTCGGCGGGCGGTCCGGGGGCGGCGGGCAGGTGGGCCACGAGGTCGAGGTGGTGCAGGGTGCCTTCGAGGACGTACGCCGAGAGGTAGTCGGCGACCGTGAGGACCATGTCCTGCGTACGGACCCGGACGGCCGGGTCCGCGAGGCCGGCGGCGCGGACGGCCGCCGTGCCGACGTCGTCGATGTGGTGCTTGAGCCAGCGCGGTTCGCCGTACGCGGCCGCCAGCCGGGGGATCAGGGCGTCGAGCGGGTCATCGCCCGTCGGGGGTTCGGGCAGCAGGTCCCAGTACCCGGGCGCGTCGGTCGTGGCGGGCCCGTCGGCGGGGGTGACCAGGGTGATCAGGACGTCCTGCGCGTCGATGACCAGGTGACACACGAGGTCCCGGACGAGCCACCCCGCACAGCCCGAGGGTTTCCCGAAGTCCTCGTCGGGAAGAGCGGCGACGGCGTCGAGCAGTGCTGTCCAGGAACGTGAGAAGGGATGCATGGGGCCCACGCTAGGGCGTGCGCCCCATCCGTAGGGACAACCTCGTCGCCCCCTCAGCGCCCCGGCCAGGCGAGGTCGTCCACCGCGAGGAACGGTTCGGCGGCCAGGGTCGCCGGGGTGGACCCGGTGAACGCCATGACGTCGCGGTGCAGATGGGACTGGTCGGCGTACCCGGCGTCGGCGGCCACCCGGGCCGGGCCCTCGCCGGCGACCAGGCGGTGGGCGGCGTGGTCGAAGCGGAGCAGGGTCGCCGCACGCTTGGGCGGCAGGCCGAGCTGGCAGCGGAAGCGGGACCACAGCCGCTTGCGGCTCCAGCCGACGCCGGCGGCAAGCTCCTCGACCCGGGGCAGCCCATGCCCCTCGGTGAGCCGCCGCCAGACCCGGGCCACCTCCGGGTCCACCGCCGCGCCGGCCGCGTACCGACGGGTGATCAGCGCGTCCGCGAGCGCGAAGCGGACCTGCCAGGACGGGGCTTCGCCGAGCTGTTCGCGTATCCGGGACGCCTCACGGCCCCACAGAGCGTCCAGCGGGACGACCGCGCCGTCGAGCTCGGAGGGCGGCACGCCGAGGACCGCGCGGGCGATCACCGGGGACAGCCGCACCTGCACGCACTCCACGTTCTCCCCGCGCACCCGCACCGCTCCCCCGGAGCCGAGCCCGGGCCCGGCGACCAGGCAGCCGTGCTGCCGCTCACCGGCGGCGCCGTCGAGAACGGGCGTGCCGGCGCCGAATTCGAGGAGCAGCGTCACCGCGGGGTGCGGCACCATGCGCAACGCGTCCAGGGCGCGCACGCCGAATCCGGCCATGGTGACTCCGGCCACCCGGCTCGGCCGCTGCGGACGGGCGACGTCCCACACAGCCGTACCGTGCGTGAACGTGTTCACCCCTCCATGCTACGAGCACCTGCGGGAGCATTCGTTCAATACGCGGGCGGGGCCCGCCGGGACAGTGAGGGCATGACTGCTTCCAGGACCACCGAATCGTCGCTCCTCACGCTGGACGACGGCGACACCCTCCAGGTCTGCCAGGACGGGCCGCGCGAGGCCCCCGTGCTCCTGCTGATCCACGGCTCGGCCTCCTCGGCCCGCTCGTGGGACGCGCTGGTGCCCCTGCTGACGGCGCCCGGGACCCACCGCGTCGTACGGATCGATCTGCTCGGGCACGGCGGGTCGGACAAGCCGGACGACGGCCGTTACGCGATCCCGGACCAGGCCCGGCGGACCGGCGAGGTGCTGGACCGGCTCGGTGCCGGGCGGGCCGTGGTGGTGGGCCATTCCAGCGGCGGGGTGACCGCGACGGCCCTCGCCGAGGAGCGCCCCGGGCTGGTGTCCGCCGTGGTGCTCGTCAACACCGGGCCGAGCCTGGGCGCCTTCATCGCCACCGGCTCCGGCGCCGCCGCCCCCGCGCAGTGGCCGCCGAGCGACGAGCAGATCCGGCAGTTCGCGAGCACGGCCTTCAGCCGCCCCGGCTACCGGGTGCCGGACGCGCTGCTCGGCGAGGTCCGCGCCATGACGCCGCACTCCTTCGCGGCCACCATGCGGGCCACCCGCGCCTATCTGGAGGAACGGGCGCTGCCGGAGCGCGCCTGGCGGTGGCCGGGAAGCCGCTGCTGGTGCTCTTCGGTGAGGACGACCGCCGCTGGCGCTCCTCGTCCGCCGCCGACTACCACGCCGTCCCGGGCGCCCGGGTGGAACTGCTGCCGGGTCTCGGGCACTCGCCGATCCTGGAGGACCCGCCCCGGGTCGCGGGCCCGCTGCTGGACTTCGCCGCGCTGCACGGCTGAGGGGAGGACATCGTGCGGATTCTCGTGTCCGGGGCCGGGATCGCCGGTCCGGTGCTCGCCCACTGGCTCGTCCGGTACGGCTTCGAGGTCACCGTCGTGGAGCGCGCCCCGGCGCCGCGCATGGCCGGCGGCCATGCGGTCGACCTGTTCCGGCCCGCCGTGGACATCTCGGAGCGGATGGGGGTGCTGCCGCGCATCGAGGAGCGGGCCACCGGCACGGACCGGCTGAGCATCTTCCGGGAGGGCGCCCGGCGGCCCGTCCGGGCGGACCTCGCCAAGATCTACGGCGGCGCCTCCGACCGGCACGTCGAAATCATCCGCGACGACCTGACGACGATCTACTACGACGCCACCCGCGACGACGTCGAGTACGTCTTCGGCGATTCGGTCGCCTCGGTGGCCCCCGGGGGCGCCACCGGGTGCGAGGTGACGTTCGAGCGGGCCGCGCCCCGGCGCTTCGATCTCGTCGTGGGCGCGGACGGGCTGCACTCCACCGTGCGCCGCCTCGTCTTCGGCGCGGACGCGGGCCGCAGCTCCTTCCTCGGCGCCTACTTCGCGGTGCTGGGCCTGCCGAACGTCTCCGGCCTGGACGGGGAGTTGCTGATGCACGTCGGGGTGGGGCGCACCGCCGGGGCGTACGGGGCACGCCATCTGGCCGACGCCCGGGTCCTGTTCCTGTTCCGGAGCGCGCGCGAACTCGCCTGGGACCACCGGGACGTGCCCGGGCAGAAGGATCTGGTGCGCGGGGCGTTCGCCGGGCTGCACCCCCGGGTCGACGGGTGGCTGGCGGAGCTGGACCGTACGCCGGCGTTCTACTTCGACTCGATCAGCCGGCTCCGGATGGACGGCTGGTCGCGGGGGCGGGTGACGCTCGTCGGGGACGCGGGCTACTGCCCCGGTCCGGCGGTCGGCGGCAGCACCACGCTGGCCGTGGTCGGCGCGTACGTCCTGGCCGGGGAGCTGGCCCGCGCCGGCGGCGACCACGAGCGGGCGTTCCCCGCGTACGAGCGGGTGATGGCGGAGCACGTACGCGGCAGCCGCGCGGTCGCGTCGAGCGCGGCGCGGACGCTGATCCCCACGTCGCGGCTGGGCGGCTGGGGCCTGGCGCAGGGCGCCCGCCTGGTCTCCGCCCTGCCGGCGGGCCCGGGCCGCGCACTGCTCCGTCTCACGACGCGCAGCGCGCGGCTCTACAACGCGATGCCCGTCGAGGACTACGCCCTCGGAGAACCACCGGCCCCTGTATGACGCACGCCACAATCGCCCCATGTCACATCCGGGGCCCCCGCCCCCGTCCCCTGGTCGTCAGCAACGGACGAACGAAGGGGCCGGTTACGCGGGTATGGCGGCGGCCGTGCAGCCGGCGGCCCGGACGGGGAAGCGGCGGGACGCGGTGCGGGTGACCGTGGTGAACGCGCAGGAGCCTGGAGGGCACGGGCGCGCGGTTCAGCTGCTCGCCGGCCGGCTGAAGGCCCTCGGCCGCGACGGCGGCGCCGTGGCCGTCGTCGGCACCGGGCTCACCGGCATCGAGCCGGCGGCGGAGCTCAACGGCGGTCCCGGGCTCGTGTTCAGCGGCCCGGACCGCGTGATCGCCACCATGGCCTTCGACTTCGACGCGCAGGGGCGTATCACCGCGATCCATAACGTGGCCAACCCGGACAAGCTGCGGGCGGTCGCCGAGGGGATCGCGTACGGCATCGGGGGCACGGCAGCCCTCACCCTCACCCTCACCCTTACCTTCACCCTCGCCCGATCGGGTCGAAAACCGGCGGCTCCGCGCCGCCTTCCGCGCCTGCCGGTGCGACGGCTACAAGATCGTTAGCGAGCCGCCACCGGCTCGGCGGAGCGCGCCCGGGCACGTCATGGCGCCACGTCACCGACACGGCCGGGCCTCGGCCCGGACCCGTACGAAGGAGATCCCGTGATCGCACAGGGCAAGCGAATCCTCGGCTCCCTGGCCATGGCATTCGCCGCCGCGGCCTCGCTGACCGTCGCCGTCCCCGTAGGGTCCGCCTACGCCATCGACCACGTGGAGTGCGTCGGCGGCGCGGACTTCCTGAAGATCTACTCCCACCTCGACGGCCGGCAGAGCGTCGACTGCTACGCCAACGCGGGCAGGACCGACTTCGGCGGCTGGTGGGCCGACCGGATCGTCACCGGCAACAACGACCTCATCTACTACGACGTCAACGGCGACTCCGTCCGGATCAACCGCTGGACGGACATCACGTTCCCGAACAACCCGCCCCGGATCAAGAGCATCCAGATCCTCTGAGCGCCCGGAAGTGAACCACTGGTCACCGCCGTTGAACGAACGGCGGTGACCGTCACCGTCAGACCACGTCGAACTCGTTGCCCTCCGGGTCCAGCATGGCGGTGGCGTAGAAGTCCATCTCCGGCAGCTCCCTGACCTGCGCCACTGTGGCACCGGCCCCGACCAGCCGCGCCACCGCCGCGTCGACCCGCTGCTTGCGGACCTCCAGCGGAATGGCACGCCCCCCGCCGACCTTGAGGTCGAAGTGCCACCGGTTCTTGACCGCCTTCGCCTCCGGGACCTTCTGGAACCACACCCGCGGCCCGCGCCCGGCGGGATCGATGATCGACTCCGGTACGTCCCCCGAACCGGGCGGCAGCTCCTCCGCGGGCACCCCCATGTCCTCCCAGTAGGCACGCCAGCTCGCATGCCCCTCCGGCGGCGGCTCGGGGACGTACCCCAGAGCCTCGGCCCAGAAGGCCACCATCCGCTGCGGATCGGCACAGTCGATCGTCAGCTGCACGGTCATCTCGGGCACCGTCTCGGTCTCCATCTCCATCACCGGAGCATCCCAGACGGGTCTGACAACGGGGGCCCTCGAAGGCGGCTTGAGGGTCGGTCGTGAAGCTTCCCGACGCACCGGGTGAATCACCCGTACGCGCCGGGCCTGGTGCTTGAATCGCCTTGATCGGTACGGTATTTGACCCAGGGGGGCGGACTCCGCGATGCGGAAATCGTATTACGCAGCACACGTCTACATGATCGTCGGAGTGATCTCGGGACTCTTCTACCGGGAGTTCACGAAGGCCAAGGACTTCCACGGCGATACCCAGCTGGCGCTCATGCACACCCACCTTCTGGCGCTGGGCATGCTCGTCTTCCTGATCGTCCTCGGCCTGGACAAGGTCTTCGGGCTGTCCGGCTCGAAGCTGTTCACCGCGTTCTTCTGGTTCTACAACATCGGCATCGCCATCTCGACGGCGATGATGGGCGTCCACGGCATCCTGACGGTGCTCGGCCGCGATGAGGACCACATCGCGGAGGCCGTGCCGCTGACCGCCGGACTGGGCCACATCCTGCTGACCGTGGGACTGATCCTGCTGTTCATCCTGCTCGGCCGACGCGTGAACGAGCACGTGAAGCCGGCCACGGGGACGGTGGGCGCCGCCTGATTCCACATCTGGGGGCCTCGATTATTACGCCGTAATAATCGAGGCCCCCAGATCGCGCAACCGCTACCGCGCGGGCGCCTGGAACGTCACCTCCGGATTGCCCGGCGCCGGAGCGGTCGGCGGGGCCGAGGGGTCGTCGATGCCCAACTGCGCCCCGAGCAGCGGCAGGTCGGTGAAGGTGAAGTGACCGGCTCCGGCGACCGTGAGCCACCGCTTCCAGCCGTCGAGGCGCGGCCAGTCAGGTCACGCGCCGCGTAGTACGCGTGCAGCGCGGCCTCGCTGCCGGAGCCCAGGGCGGTCATGATGCGCTGATAGCGCGCGGAACGGAGGTCGCCGGCGACGAGGACGCGGGGGTGCTGGTCGGCGGGGGCGCAGTAGCCGCCGGGGCCCCGGACCAGGTCGCCCGGCGGGGCGACGGGCGCGCTGCCGAGGCTGAGGAAGACGGCGTCCGCGGCGAGTTTCCGCCGTAGGTCCTCCGGGGCTGTCACCTCCCCCGCCCCCGAGAGCGTCAGGTGTTCGACGGGGACGAGTGCGACCCGGGGGTCGTCGCGGATCTCGTCCGTCTTGTACGCGTCAGCCGGCGGGTACGCCACGATCAGGCGGGTGCCGGTGTCCGGGCGGGCACGCAGGAAGGTCCCGATCGGCCGGTCGCCGCCGAGCACGAGGAGGGTCCGCCCGTCCTCCGCCTCCGCCTCCGCCCGCCACAGCGGCGGAAGGGTGAGCCCGTCCGGTGCGGTGATCCAGGGAACGTCGCCCGGCTGGAGCGGCCCGACGCCGGTGGCGACGACGGTGTACGGGGCGGTGAGGCGGGCTCCGGTGTCGAGTGTGGCGGTCACATGGTCGTCGCCGGCGCGCAACTCCTTCACGTAACAACCGAGTTCGAGCCGGCACAGCTCCGTGCCCGTGATCTCCGCCGTGATGGCCTCGGCGAGCGCGGGGCCGCTGGTATGGCCGCCGAGCACGTTGTCGAGCGCCGGGACGCGGTAGAGATTCCGGCACAGCCGGTCCGGCTCGACCAGCACCGTACGCAGCCCGGCCCCGGCGGCCATCCGAACGGCGGCACAGCCGGCGGGCCCGCCGCCGATGACGAGCAGGTCGGTGTCGTACAGCGTGTCGCCCATGGGGCTATTCCAGCACCAAGCGCCCCGGGGACTCCGGCCACCGGGCGCTCCCGGATGCGGCCCGGCGCGGGCTGCTGGACTGCGTCGCGGAGCTGATCGACGGGCGGTACGGGGGCCGGGTGACGAAGCGTTACCTCATCGAGCTGGGGGTCTCCCGCAGGCGGTGACCGCTACTCGCTCAGGCCCGCGATCCCCCAGCCCCGGCGGGCGGCCTCGGCCAGGACATCGCCCCAGTCGGCCAGGAGGCGCACGAAGCTGTCGAAGTCGCTGAACCGGAACTCCATGGAGTGCTCATCGAAGGGCGCGCGGAGCTCATCGAGCCGGGGCCGTACGCGCTCCCAGGTCGCGAGCAGTTCCCGTACACCCTCCGGGGACTCCGCGACCAGCAGGCCGTGACTCCCGGGGAAGAAGTCGCGGCCCTCGTCCGGCCCCTCGTCGTCGTAGTCGGGCCCGTCCCAGAACAGCCCGCCGAGCAGCGTGTCCAGCTCCGCCCGCACGGCCGTGTCGACGTGGTCGCGTGCCTTCTCCCACAACTGCCCCGCCCAGAAGTGCGGCTTGTACGAGCCCATGGTGCCGGGGAACTCGTACACGCCGAAGTGCGTGCTGTGCGGCCCGCGCGGCCACTCCCACCCGTCGTCGGGCCCGTCGTGGTCCCACAGCCCGGTCGCCTCGTCGTACCAGGCGTCCCGCAGGCGTGGCAGCCGCTCGCGGGGCGGGGCCTCGGCCAGCCATGACCAGTCGGCGATCAGCGTGTTGAGGTCGACGCCCATGGCGTAACCCTATCGGCGCCGGGCGACAATAAACCGGACAAAGTGTCCGCTTATTTCGGGGACTGCCGTAGGCTGAGCCCGTGGTGGAGATGAGGGAACGTGCGGACGCGGCGCGCAATCGCGCCAAGGTGCTCGCGGCGGCGGCCAGGCTGTTCGAGACCAGGGACCCCCTGACCGTCACGATGGAGGACATCGCCCGTACGGCCGGCGTCGGCCGGGGCACGCTCTACCGCCGCTACCCGGACGTGACGTCCATCGCGGTGGCCCTGCTGGACGAGCACGAACGGTTCCTCCAGGACGAACTGCTGCGCGGCGCCCCGCCCCTGGGCCCCGGCGCCCCGCCCGCCGAACGGCTCACCGCGTTCTTCTCGGCCATGGTCGACCTGCTGGACCGGCACAGCCATCTGATCCTGGGCGCCGAATCCGGCGCGAGGCGCCTCTCGGTGGGCGCGTACGGCTTCTGGCGCGCCCATGTCCTGACCCTCCTCCGCCAGGCGGGCACGCCGGACCCGGAGGCCCTGGCGGACAGCCTGCTCGCACCGCTGGCCGCGGAGGTGTTCCTGCATCAGCGGGACCGGGGGGTGACCCCGGACCGGCTGAAGGCGGCGCTGGGGCGGTTGGCGGGGGTGGTGGTGGGGTAACGGGCCCCGCCGCGCTTGCCAGTGGCCGCTGTGTCAGTGGCAGCCGGCACCATGCGCGCATCCATGCAAACGGCGCGGAGAAGAAGACCCTGTCGGCGTTCCTCGCGGCGCAACGAGCCGGCGCGCCGGCCATCGTGGACGGGCTCGACCCGCAGACACTGACCACAGCCGTCCTGCCCTCCGGCTGGACCCCCCTCGGGCTCATAGAACATCTGGGGCACGCGGAAAGGCACTGGTTCCAGGAGGTCGCCCTGGGCACGGCGGAACCATTGGACTGGCCCGATGACCACGCCCCGCTGACGACCCCGCGAACGCCGGAGGTGGTGTTCGCCTTCTACGAGGACCAGTGCCGCCGTTCCGACGCCGTGATCGCCCGCACCCCGCTGTCGGCACCCCCGCAGGGCCGCCACCCCGAACCCCTGGGCGACGAACTCGCCGACCTGCGCGGGATCATCCTGCACATGATCGAAGAGACCGCACGCCACGCCGGCCATCTGGACATCGCCCGCGAACTCCTCGACGGCCGAACGGGCCTCGGCCCCCGCTGAACGGGACGTTCCCGGAGCGGAGCGCGAACAGGTCGCCGTCGCCCTCGTCCAAGTTCCCCGCGTCCGCGAAGAAGAGGAGCGGGTCGAACGGCATGCAGACGGCCGTACCGGACCGAGCCGCTTCCACCGCCAACAGCCTAGGCACCGGCCTCCGCGGCGACGGCTCCGGGCGGTGGCCCCTCTCGTAACGCAGGGGCCACCGTTCTCGGGTCCGGATCAGCGATCAGCCGCTGAGGTCGGCGGTGAAGGCGGTCCACGCCGCCTCCGAGACGTTCAGGCCGGGGACGGCGATGTCCTTGGAGTCCCGGACTCGGACCGTGGCATCGACGGCGGCAAGGGCGACCTCGACGCAGGCACCACCGGAGTCGTTGCTGTACGAGGACTTGTTCGCGGCGGCCATCCACGCCGAGAGCGATGCGGCCCACGAGGACTGGCGCAGCGACTACGGCTCCCTGACCTACTCGCGCACCTCGGTGCCGACCCCGGTGGCCGTCGGAATGCGGCTCCTCATGCGCCGGCTCGGACTGCGGTACGGGGCGGCGGACTTTGTCGTTGGGCCAAGTGGCGGGTGGACGTTCCTTGAGGTCAACCCGTGCGGCCAATGGGACTGGATCCAAGGGGCGACCGATCTGCCGATCGCCGAGGCCATCGCGCACGATCTCGAAGGAGCGACCTGATGGACTGGAAGCCGTACGCCGCCTCGCTGGCGGCCGACGTGGCACACCCGGGGTCCGACTGGTGGGAGCCGGTCCGGGAGACGGCCCGGCATGTGCTGGTCGAGCGGTGGTTCGCGCCGGACGGGGGCGGGTGGCAGGCCGTCGACGGGCCTGCGGACGAGGGTGCCTGGGCTCGCGCCGCGTACACGAACCGCACGCTGGTCACCCAGGTGGGGGCCACGCACGCGGACCGGGCCGCTCCGGAGCAGATCCTGACCGGGCACCCCACGTCGTCCTCGACCGAGCCCGGGCTCGTCGTCTCGATGCTGAGGCACGGCCGTCTCTCGCCCGGCCTCCGACTGCTGGACCTGGCCACCGGGTCGGGGTACAGCGCTGCGCTGGCCTGCCATCGGCTGGGCGACGACCGGCTGGTGACCACGTTGGACGTCGATCCGTACCTGACCCGGGCGGCGGCCGAACGGCTCGACCGGATCGGCCGGCACCCGGTCGTCGTCACGACCGACGGGACCGGCGAACTGCCCGGCACCTTCGACCGGATCGTCTCCATGGTGTCGGTGCCCCGTATCCCAGCGACCTGGCTCTCAGCCCTCGCACCCGGCGGCCGCCTCGTCACGACCATCACGGGCACCGGCCTGATCATCACGGCCGACAAGACGGAGGACGGCGGTGCGCGCGGGCGGGTCGAGTGGGACCGGGCGGCGTTCATGGCCACGCGTACGGGCGCCGCGTATCCGCCCCCGCTGAACGAGCTCTTCGCGAGCAGCGCCGAGGAGGACGGCGAGACGAGCGTGTCGCCGTTCCCGGTGCTCGACGTCATGCGGGCGTGGGAGGTGTGGTCCATGCTGACTCTGCTCGCCCCAGGCATCGAGCACCGCACCGGCACCGGGCCCGGCGGCAGCCGCATGGCGTGGATGCTCCACCCCGACGGTTCCTGGGCCCGCGCCACCACCCACCCCGGCGCCCGTACCGCCACCGTCCACCAAGGCGGCCCGCGCCGACTGTACGACCTGCTCGACGGGGTGCGGTGGCGGTGGATCGAGGAAGGCGAGCTGCCGGTGTACGGGGCGGAGGTCACCGTCGCCCCGGAGGGCGTCACGACGCTGACGCGTGGAGGGTGGACGGCGGTGCTGTAGGGGCGTCGGGGCGTGGCGCTACGGATCGATCCGTCCGGTCAGCCGCCAGTCGAGGTACGCCCGGCCACAGAACGGAACCTGAGACGTGCGTCAGCATCGGCTCCGGCGTGCGGAGGTACCTGAGCCGCTCGGCCCCCCGGGCCGAGCGGCGGAGCCCGACACGGTGATCAGCCACTCTCGCTGTTGCTTGTCCGTCACGGTCCGGGCCGCCCGAGACTCAGATCCGCTGACGCCCCCTACGGTCCGAGGGTTCCCACGAACCCGCACGCGAAGCAGCCGTAACCAGACCTTCGAGCGGGGGCAGCGGCGTGTCGGTGCTTGATCGGGGATGTTCTGAGCGGTATCACGCGCGCGCACGCTCTATAGAGAAGAGCCAGGCATTTCCGCAGGTCAGAGCGTTGCGCGCAAAAAGATATGTCAGTCCTGGACTGACATATCTCAGACTCGACGTCAGCTGCTCCTGACCCATCGACGGCGTTTCGTGGCAATAGTGCCACGAAACTCCAAGAGGTGCGTCAGTTGTCGCCCAGGCGTAAAACCAGGCCGAGCATCGGACCAGGACTGACGTTCGATTTGTGTTCGTGGCACTATTGCCGGGTTTTCGTGTCACTAATGCCACGGATCTCGATAGAGTTCTGCCGTCACGATGGCCAGGGAAGGCAGCGACCCCATGAGTTCAGGGCCTCTGAACAGCGGCACAGCGTCCAAGTTGCCCGGCGTGCCGTACCCGCGTCGGCGTCGCCCGAAGCCTCCGCCTACCGCGTACACCCGAGCCCTGGGTTCCACGATCGAATTACCGGCCGGGCATGCCGCCCAGGTCTACCCGATCGGAGCCAGCACCGGCTTCATCGGCGAGGCGTTCTCCATGGACAGCCTGGAGTTCATGCGCTGGGCCGCCGTGCACTACGACAGCGACCGATTCGTACTCGTCGTACTGTTCACCCTCATGGGATCGCAGAAGCCGGGAGGACTGATCGAGGCAACCCACGAGGACGTGGGGAGAGGCGTTCCAAGGCGGGTGCGGGTATGGGCGAAAGGGTGGAGCAACTCGACCTGCTGCGCGAGATCATGGAGGACCCGGACGCGCCCGGCGCGTTCCGGGCGATGGCCGCTCCCGGCGCGAGACTTGAAGCGCGCAAAGGGGCGAACAGGGAAAGGAAGACCACGTCATGATGCCCGCTGCCGAGGAATGGGTTCCGCGCCGCAACGTGCTGTGGGGCAGCTTCAACGGCCTCGCGTACGTGCCCCGGCTTCCTCCCACCGCGTATGCCCTGCTGCTGCACATGATGACCGAGCAGGAACCTGGCGGGCTCGTGGCCGCCACGCACGAGGAGTTCGCCGTCGGCCTCGCCATGGAACGCGGCATGATCAGCCGCGCCATGCCGCACCTGGTCGCTGCCCGCCTCGTCACCGTCATCCGACGTGGCCGCTTCCGACTGCACCCGATGATCGCCGCGTTCAATGACCCCCGCGAGCAACAGCGCGCCATCAAAGCCACGCCGGATGACATGCGACTCGACCTCGGTGACTTCGAGGACGCATACGAACGCCGCTTCCAGCTCCACCTGGACGAAAAGGCCCGCAAGGCCGAAGCCAGGGCCAAGGGAAACGTCACGCCCATGACCAGGAAAAGCCGTCTCAAGGCCGTCCACTGATATCAGCCCCGATGCCGTTCACGTGCGAAGGATCGCCTCTCGTTCACTGCCCGACCGCCCACCCCGGCACCCAGCTCCCCGCCGCCCCGTGCTCCCCCGCCGCCTCCAGGTGTGCCCGGAGCGTCGCCAGTCCCGGGTGCGGGTTGTCGCGGTGCCAGAGGAGGGAGTGGGGGTAGACCGGGGTCGGGTCGGTGAGGGGGATGCGGCGGAGGGCGTGGGTGTCGGGCCAGATGAGGCGGGCGTGTTCGCCCATGAACGTGGCCAGGGACGGGGTGTCCGCGATGGTGTCCAGCAGGACGTCCGAGCCGAAGTTCGGGCCCGTCGCCTCGATCGTGAGGGCGAATTCCGCGGCCAGGTCGTCGTAGTAGGCGCCCCACTCCGTGCCGGGGGCGATGCCGGGCATCCAGATGCGGTGGCCCACCAGGTCGGTGAGGGTCACCGAGGGGGCGTCGGCCAGGGGGTGGGCGGGGCCGGTGAGGAGTTGGAGGGGTTCGTCCAGGACGCGGGCTGACTCGATGTCGTCGGGGAGGGGGTGGCCGGGGGCGGCCACCGCGCGGAATGTCGCGTCGAGTTCGCCGGAGCGGAGCGCGGCGACGGCCGTGTCCATGCTGACCAGCATCATCACGTCCAGGGCGATCCCGGGGTGCGCGTGGTGGAAGGCGCGCATCAGGCTCGACTGCGCGGTGCGGGACGCGATCACGTCGACGCGGAGCGGGCGGCTGCCGGGGCGTACGGACGCGCTCGCGCGCTCGGCCGTACGCAGCAGCTCGCGCGCGTGGGGCAGGAACGCCCGGCCGTCGATGGTGAGCTCGGCGCCACGCGGAGCGCGGGTGAACAGCCGTACGCCGAGGGCCGCCTCCAGCGCGGCGATCCGCTTCGACACGGCCTGCTGGGTGACCGACAGGTCCGCCGCGGCCTTCTGGAACCCGCCCGCTTCCGTGACGGCGACGAAGGTGCGTACTGCTTGGAGGTCCACGAGGAGAGAGCGTACTGATCATGGGCTTGACCCTGACATCGTGTGAGGCCCTGCACTGGAGTCGTCATGTTGACCATCGGAGAATTCGCCAGATACGGCCAGGTGTCGATCCGCATGCTGCGGCACTACGACGCCCTCGGCCTGCTGCACCCGCAGCGCACCGACCCGGCCAGCGGCTACCGCTATTACGGTGCCGGCCAGCTCGCCCGCCTCAATCGCATCGTCGCGCTCAAGGAACTCGGCTTCACCCTGGAACAAGTCGGCACCATCGTCGACGAGCAGGTGAACGCCGATGAGCTGCGCGGCATGCTCCGCCTGCGCCAGGCGGAGCTGGAGACGGAGAGGGCGGCCGCGCAGGCACGGCTGGGCCAGGTGGAGGCGAGGCTCCGGACGATCGAGAGTGAGGGACGTATGCCCGCGAACGACGTGGTGATCAAGAGCCTGCCCGGCCAGTGGGTGGCGGAGCTGTCGGCGACCGCCCAGAGCTGGGAGCCCGCGCACATCGGGCCCGTGATCGGTCCGCTCTTCGACCGGCTGTGCCGGCTGACGGACGCCGCATCGGTGCGGCCGGCCGGTCCGGGTGTCGCCTATTACGAGGACGCCCCCGAGGGCGGCGGCGCGATCACGGTGCACGCCGCCCTGCCGGTCGACCCGGACGCGGTGCCCCGGGACCAGGAGTTCTCCGTCGTCCACCTGCCGGGGGTGGCCGAGGCTGCCACGATCGTGCACCGCGGACCGATGGAGGGCGAGATGCTGGCCACCGAGCAGCTGCTGGTCCGCTGGCTTGAGGACAACGACCGCCGGCAGGTGGGCTACGTCCGCGAGGTCTCGCTGTCCTGCCCGCCGGACGACCGCTCGCAGTGGGTCACGGAGCTCCAGGCGGTGCTGGACCGCTAGCGGAAGGCCGCCACTGATGCGGTTGGTGCACAACCTGTGGTTGTGCACCAACCGGTCACTGGTTGTTTGACCTGGGGTTCTCGTACGCGATTGGCTCTCACCCGTCACTTTTCGGTTGTCAGGGTGAGGTGTGGTGGGCAGGAGAGCGCTGGGCCGGCCGTTCGGCCTGCTGTGGGCCGCGTACGCCGTGAGCGCGTACGGGTCGGGGCTCGGGTTCGGGGCGCTGCCGCTGCTCGCCGTGCTCGTGCTGGACGCCGGGCCCGCCCAGGTGTCCGCGCTGTCGGCGGTCGGGCCCGCCGTGGGGGCGCTGATCGCGGTGCCGCTCGCGCCCTGGGTGGAGTTCCGGCGTAAGCGGCCCGTCATGATCGGGATGGACCTGGTCCGGTTCGCGGCCATGGCGTCGATCCCGGTCGCGTACGCCTTCGGGCTGCTCGGGTTCGTCCAGCTGCTGGTGGTGTCCACGGTGATCGCCGGGGCGAAGATCGCGTTCGGCGCGGCGAGCGGCGCGTATCTGAAGGCGCTCGTCCGCCGCGAAGACCTGCTCGTCGCCAACGCACGGTTCGAGTCCACGAACTGGAGCTCCATCGCGGTCGGCCCGCCCCTCGGCGGCGCGGCGATCGGGGTCTTCGGACCGGTCACCACGGTGGTGGCCGACGCGCTCGGCTATCTGCTCTCCGCGCTCGGCATCGCGGCGATCCGGGGCGGGGAGAAGGCACCACGGCTCAAGGAGGAGAGCCCGCTCGGGGCGGGCGCGCTGCTCGCCGGGTGGCGGCACATCTTCGGCCACCCCGTGCTGCGCGCGCTCTACCTCAACCAGGTCCTCGTCGGCGGCCTCATCATGGCCACCGAACCACTGCTGGCCGTGCTCCTGCTGCGCCGGCTCGGGTTTCCGCCCTGGCAGTACGGTCTCGCCTTCGCCGCTCCGTGTCTCGGCGGGCTCATCGGCTCGCGGCTGGCCCGCCGGGTCGTCGCCCGCTACGGCCGCGACCGGGTCTTCCGGACCGTGGGCACCCTGCGTGCGGTGTGGCTGATCGGGCTGGTGTTCGTACGGCCGGGTGTCGTCGGGCTCGTCACGGTGATGGCCGTCGAGCTGGCCATCATCGTCAACATGAGCCTGTACGGGCCGGTGCTCTCCACGTACCGGCTGGAACACACGCCGCAGCACCTCGTCGCCCGGATGCTCACCGCCTGGTCGATCGGACAGCAGGCGTCCATCGCCGCACTCACCGCGCTCGCCGGCCTCCTCGCCGACGCCACCGGCCCGCGCACGGGCCTCGCGGTCGCCGGCCTGCTCATCCTGGCCACCCCGCTCCTGCTCCCCCGACGGGAGCGGGCACCCCGGACGGCCCTCGATCTCAACCGGACTTGATCGCGACCGGACTTGATCTCAAGCGAACTTGAGGTTGCAGGATTCCCGGCATGGACACCGATACCGAAACACGCGCACACACCGCCGACCTCGAAGCGATCCGCGAGGTCGTCGCCACCGTCGAACGCTCCCAGCAGCGCAAGGACCCCGACGCGTTCCTGGCCCTCTTCCGGCCCGACGCGGTCTGGACGACGGCCCACGGCAAGGTCCTCATCGGCATCGACGCGATCTCCGCGTTCACCCGGACCGTGCTGCCCGCCGCCGACTGGGCCGGGCAGGTCACCTACGAGGTGGCCCACGTCCTCTTCATCCGCCCGGACGTCGCGGCGGTCAAGATCCGGCAGCGCTACCTGGCGCCGGAGGAGGAGAGCGAGGGCGCTCCGCTGTACGTGATGAGCCGGGGCGACGACGGACGGTGGCTGCTGACCGCCGGTCAGAACACGGAGGTCGTGACGGGCTGACCGGTCCGCGCCCGGTCAGCCCGCGAGGGCCTTTTCGAGGAGTGTGAACGACTTCGGCGTACCGCCCGGCTGCGGCTTGCCCTCCTTGCGGCCGGCCACGCGGTAGCCGGCGCCGAGGTAGTACGCGGTCAGGGGCTCGTTGCCCGCCAGGCAGTCCAGGCGCACCAGCGTCCGGCCAGTCTCGGCCACGCGGCGTTCGGCGGCGCGCAGGAGCCGGCGTCCCGTGCCGGGCGGGACGCTGCCGCGGTCCGCCATCAGCCGGTGCACGTAACCGGCCGGTGCCGGCTGCGGGCCCCAGGCGTCCTCGTCCTGCCACCACAGCTCCCAGGCGCCGACGGCCCGGCCGCCGGACTCCGCGAGCCACACCTCGCCGGTCTCCATGATCCGGCGGAAGTGGTCCTCGCCCAGTTCTCCGGGCTGCCACTGGCCGGTGACGCCCCGGGCGAGCAGCCGGCGGGCCGCGTCGTCGCGCAGCCGTACGAGAGAGGCGAGGTCGTCGCCACCGGCGAGACGGAAGCGCAGGTCGGTCGGGGCCAGGTCCTTCATGTCCCGATCTTCGCACGCGTGTACGCATGCGGCCTCGGGCGCGGGAGGTGGCGTCCTTCCGCGCCCGCCGGGCCTACCGCGTCTTCGGCGCGATGACCGAGAACGGCGCGCCCTGGGGGTCGGCCAGGACCGCCATGCGGCCGGCGACCATGTCGAAGGCGGGGGCCAGGACCGTGGCGCCCGCGCGGACGGCGGCGGCCTGGATGTCGTCCACGCTGTCCACGGCGAAGTACGGCTGCCAGTGCGGCGGGACGCCCGGCGGCAGCTTGCTCATGTCCATCATGCCGCCCACCGCCCGCCCGTCGACCTGGAACTCGACGTAGCCGGCGGCGCCCTCCATCTCGGAGGGGGTCGCCGTCACCGGCAGGGCGGCGGAGTAGAACGCGGACGCCGCGTCCGGGTCCGGGGTGGCCAGCTCGCTCCAGACCAGCGCGCCGTGCTCGTTGACGATGCCCGCGCCGCCGAAGGTGCCGGGCTGCCACAGGCCGAAGACGGCGCCCGCCGGGTCGGCGATCACGGCCATGCGGCCGAGGTCCATGACGTCCATCGGGGGGACGACGACCGTGCCGCCCGCGTCGGTGACGGACGTGAGCGTGGCGTCGATGGCATCGGTCGACAGATACGTCGTCCACACCGTCGGCGGCATCGGGTCCGGCACCGAGCCGTCCGGGTTCATCGCCTTCATGATCCCGGCGACCGGCTTGCCCTTGAGGGTGCAGACGGAGTAGCCGCCCTGCTCCGGCGGGCCCACCTCGCCCTGCCAGCCGAAGAGGTCGCAGTAGAAGTCGATGGCCGCCTGCTGGTCGGGGACCATCAGGTCGAGCCAGCAGGGGGTGCCGGGCCGGTAGGGATCGTTCATTTCGGGCACGGGTGCCTCCGGGAGGCTGCTCGGGGACGGACGGGCCCTCCTTACCCGGCCACCGCGCGAGCGGAATCGGGCCGTACGGGTGATCCGGGCCGCACGGGTGATCCGGGCGTACAGCCGGCCCGCACCCCGCCCCCGGGCGTCAGCCCGCGATCCCCGGCACGACCAGGCCCGATTCGTACGCGATGACCACCGCATGGGTCCGGTTCTGCGCGCCGAGCTTGGTCAGCACGTTACCCACATGCGTCTTCACCGTCTCCGGGCTCACCCGGCACAGCTCGGCGATCTCCGGATTGGACAGGCCGGTGGCCATCAGGCGCAGCACCTCCTCCTCCCGGACCGTCAGCGCCGCCCGCGGCAGCGCCTCGGCGGAGGCCAGCGGGCGGGCGGTGACCATCCGGCCCAGGGCCGCCGGGAAGAGGACCGCCTCACCGGCGGCGACGACCCGCACCGCCTCCGCGATCCGGGGCACGGGGAGCCGCTTCAGGACGAAGCCGCTCGCTCCGGCGCCGAGCGCGGCGGTGACGTAACCGTCGTTCTCGAAGGTGGTGATCACCACGACCTTCGGCGGTTCGCCCGGTCCGGCGAGCAGCTGCCGGGTGGCCTCGATGCCGTTGAGGCGGGGCATCCGTACGTCCATCAGCACCACGTCCGGCCGCAGCTGCCGGGCCTGCCGGACCGCGTCGACGCCGTCGGCCGCCTCCCCGTCGACCGTGATCCCGGGCTGCATCCCGAGCAGGGTGCGCAGACCGCTGCGGGTCACCGCGTCGTCGTCCGCGATCAGGAGGGTGACGGGGGCGTCCTGGCCGGTCATGCGGGCACGCGTACGGGCAGCCGGACGGCGAGCCGCCAGTGCTCCGCGCCGTCCGGGCCGGCCTCGATCTCGCCGTGCAGCAGGCGTACGCGCTCGGTGAGCCCGGGCAGGCCGTGTCCGGACGTCGGGAAGGTGCCCGGACCCGTGCCCCTGCGGTTGACGACCGTCAGCTCCAGCGTGTCCGGCGTGGCCGTCACGGTGACCCGGACCGGTCCTTCCGCGCCGTGCCGGACCGCGTTCGTCAGGCCCTCCTGGAGGATGCGGTACGCGGCCCGGGAGAGCGTCCCCCGCACCCGCGCGAGGTCGCCCGACAGCTCGGGCTCGACCGCCGCGCCCATGTGCCGCACGCGGTCGAGGAGTTCGGGGAGGTCGGCGAGGGTGCGGGCCGGTGCCGTCCCGCCGTGCTCCTCGCGGAGCATGCCCAGGACGTAGTCCAGATCCTCCAGCGCGGCCCGGGACGACTCCTCGATGCTGCGCAGGGCGGCGCGGGCCGCGACCGGGTCGGCGGACAGCACCTCGCCCGCGACGGCCGCCTGGATCGTGGCGGCCGTCAGGGTGTGGCCGATGGAGTCGTGCAGCTCGTGGGCGAGCCGGTTTCGTTCGGCGAGGGCCCGTTCCCGTTCGGCCGCCAGCGCCAGCCGTTCGGCCGGTGAGGGGCCCAGCAGCCGGGGCGCCAGCCACCGCAGGGCGTATGTGACGGCCGGGCACAGGACGGCCGCGAGCAGCAGGCAGCCGAGCGCCGCCGCCCAGCTCCGCGGGCCGCTGTCCAGCCGCAGCGTCGAGCCGCCCAGGCTCACCCCGGCCTCGGCACCGGCCCAGCCGCCGGGCAGGACCAGGCCCATGACGAGGAGGAGGACGCTCAGCTGCGCCACCCAGCCCAGGGCCACCTGCGCCAGCAGCCAGAGCGGGGTCCGGCGGCGGTCGGCGCGCGGGCCCCCGGCTACGGGGTCCGGCAGCGGCACGGCGAGCATCCGCCGGGCGCAGGCGACGAGCACCCGCCGTGTGGTGCGGGCCAGCCCGACGGCGGCGATCAGCACGGCCCAGACCAGCGCGGTGAGCACGTACGCCGCCCCCACCGGGGCGGATGGCCACGCCATCGCCGGCAGCGCCGCGAAGGGCAGCAGCGGGAGGCTCGCCAAGGCGCCGCAGTAGGCGAAGAGCGCACCCGTATATGTGGAGCCGCGCAGCAGCGGCCGGAACCCCTTGAACATGATCAGGCCAGTATGACCGGCCCTCCCACCTGCGGCCTCCCCCGACCGGGGGAGCGGATTCTCCCGCCTTTACGCGATGTCCCGGGGCCGCCCCGGAAACCAGACTCGGCCCCCGCACCAGCCGAACCGGAGGGAATCCCGTGAACACCCGCACAACCGAGACACCGACGAAGAACGGACCGGCCACGGCCGCCATGGTCCTGGGCATCGCCGGGCTCCTCACCGCCCCCGTCTTCGTCGGCGGCCTCCTCGCCGTGGCCGGCCTGATCCTGGGCATCGCCGCGCTGATGGCGGCCGGGCGGACCGGTGTCGGCCGGGGCAAGGCCGTCACCGCGCTGGTGACCTCCTCGCTGGCGATCGTGCTGTCCGCCCTGGCCGTCGTCCTCCTGCTCTGGTACGCGAACCGGACGCAGGAGTGCTACCGGCCCGACAGCCTGCACGAGTACGCGCAGTGCGTCCGCCTGCACTTCGACGAGAACTGACCCGGGAACGGACCTCACCGTGCGCATCGGAAACACCCACGCGATCCGCCTGCTCGTGGCGGCCTCCCTCCTGATCCCGACGGCGGCCTGCGCCGCGTCCGAACCGCCCGGCGACCCCCTGAAGCCGTACACGCACCAGGAACTCCGGTGGAAGCCCTGCGACACCGAGAAGCCCGGCGCGCTCCGGTGCACGACGGTCAAGGTGCCGCTGGATTACGCCGAACCCGACGGCCGGACGATCGGCATCGCCGTCTCCCGGCTCCGGGCGAGCCGTCCGAAGGAGCGGCACGGCGTCCTGCTGCTCAACCCGGGCGGGCCCGGCGCGCCGGGTCTCGACCTGCCCGCCGACCCGAACCTGAAGCTCCCCACGCAGGTGAAGCAGCGGTACGACCTCATCGGCTTCGACCCGCGGGGCACCGGACGCAGCGCCCCCGTGAGCTGCGGGCTGACCGTCGAGGAGCAGGCCGACCACCCGTACAAGGCCGCGACGTTCGCGAAGGACGTGGCCCGGGCCCGTACGGTCGCCGAAAAGTGCCGGGCGGCCGCCGGTGACGAGCTGGCGCAGCTCACCACCCGTAACAGCGCCCGGGACCTGGACGTCATCCGGGCCGTGCTGGGCGAGCGACGGATCTCCTACCTGGGCATCTCGTACGGCACTTACCTCGGGGCCGTCTACATGCAGCTGTTCCCCGGGCGGACCGACCGGTTCGTGCTGGACAGCGCGACCGATCCCACGCGGGTCTACCGGGGCATGTTCCAGGACATGGCGAAGGCGGCCGAACAGGCCCTCACGCGCTGGGCCGGCTGGACCGCCCGGCGGGACCGGGAGTTCGGGCTCGGTACCACCCCGGCCGCCGTCCGCGCGGCACTCCGCGACCTGATCGCGCGGGCGGACCGTGAGCCCGTCGTCTTCGAGGGGCAGGCCCTCGGCGGCGACAACATCCGCGCGAACAGCCGCGTGTTCGTCCACGTCCGGCAGGCCGCGGAGTGGATCGCCGGGCTGCGGAAGGCGGCCGGGAACGGAGCCCGGCCGTCCGGGGAGCCGGGGGAGTCCGACGACGCCTATGTCTCGGCCGCCTGGTCCTACATGTGCGCCGACACGCACACCTGGCCGCGCGACCCCGAGCGCTACCGCCACGAGGCGGTCCGCGACCGGGCCCGCTATCCGCTGTACGGCGACTTCGCCGCGGCCATCACCCCGTGCGCCTTCTGGCAGCCGGGCGGCGAGCCGCGCACCACCATCGACAACACGGCCGGCGCGCTGATCACCCAGAACGAGTGGGACCCGCAGACCCCGCTCTTCGCGGGCCGCGCCATGCACCGTGCCCTGCACGGCTCCCGGATGGTCACCGTCACCGGCGGCGAGGGACACGGCGTGCTGTACGCGCCGGACACCGGCTCCTGCGCGGACGCGACGGCCACGGCGTACCTGACCACGGGGAGGCTGCCGGCGAAGGACGTGGCCTGCCGGAATTAGTACCAGGGCCGGTCGTCCGGGGTGGGCAGGGGGCGCAGGGCCGGCCAGTTGTGCAGCAGGCGGGTGGCCAGGGTGGAGGCGAGGCGGCCCAGGGCGTGCAGGTGGTCGTGGTCGCGGGTCAGGTCCGCGACGGCGCCCAGGCGGTGCACGAGGCGTTCGCGGGCGGAGACGTAGCCCCACTCGAAGTCCTCGGCGGCCACCCGGGCGAGCTGGTCGGCCGTCCCCCGCCGCGCCCGTTCGACCAGCGCGTCGCCCCGGATCAGCCAGCCCGCGCACGCGTCGGCGAGGTCGCCCGGCACGTCGCGCCCGGTGAGGTCCCGCCAGGTGGACCGGTAGACGGCCTCCACCTCCGTGAGCGGGGCCGCCGTGACCGACAGGGCGCACCAGCAGGTGGGGAAGCCGATGCGGAAGTACGCCAGCTCGACCAGGCCGTTGCCGAGCGCGGCCCCCTCGAAGTCCACGAAGCGGACGCCGTCCGGGGTGCGCAGGTCGTTGCCGGGGCACGGGTCGCCGTGGAGCAGCGCGTGGTGCCCGGTGGGGTCGAGCCGCGCCAGGAGCCCGGCGAGCTCGTCCGGGACGGCGGCCGGTACGGGCACGTCGAGCGCCCGGGCGAGGCCGAGAAACGACTCCGCGTCAGCTGCCGTGGGACCCGCCCAGGCGGGGAGCGCGCCCGCGTCGGCGGGCCCGGTCAGGGCATGCAGCCGGGCCAGCGCGTCGGCGTACCCCGGCATCCAGTCCTCGGTCCGGCCGAGGTCGTCCACGTACTCAAGCAGCATCACCCGCGCGCCCGGGTCCGTGGCCAGCAGCGCGGGAGCCACGGACCCGCGCCCCGCCAGCCGCAGCCCGGCGGTCTCCCGGGCGAACCGCGCGTCCGCGCCGGCGGCGGCGTCCCCGTCGTCGGTGATCTGCTTGACGATCACGGCCCGCCCGTCCTCCGTCCGTGCCCGCCACACCCGGGACCGGGGGCTGCTGTCCAGGGGCTCGGCCTGCGCGGGGATGCCGCCCAGGGCGGCGAGCAGGGGGGCGGTCAGCGGGAGGGGGTTCGGCATGGGGAGGAGCGTATCCGGGGCGTACGACGACGGCGTCGTTCTTCTCCGTATCCGTATCCCATGGGCCCATGCTGGGCTGTTACGGGGAAACCTCCGGCCGCGGGCGGCACGTGTGCCCGCGCGGGGCGTGCCCGGCGCGCAGACTGGGGGTTTCCCCGGACCTTGTGAGGGCGGAGTCATGACGGACGGACCCGTGGCGGAGCTGCACCCCGACTACAGCAGTGCCGGTGCGACGGCGACCCCGTGGGCCGAGGTGGTGGCCGTCCTCGAACGGGCCGAGATGTTCTGGCTCTCGACGGTCCGCCCGGACGGGCGGCCGCATGTGACGCCGCTGCCGGCGGTGTGGTTCGACGGTGCGCTGCACTTCACGACGGGCCTTGAGGAGCAGAAGGGCCGCAACCTCACCCGTAACCCGAACTGCGCCCTGACGACCGGCAACAACGCGTACGGGCAAGGGCTCGACATTGTGGCCGAGGGCCCCGCCCTGCGCGTCGCCGAGCGCGGGACCCTGGAACGGCTCGCGGAGCTGTGGATGGCGAAGATCGGATGGCCGTACGACGTGGTCGAGGACGGCTTCCGACACCGCCCGGAGGGCCCTCAGCCGGAGACCTCCGAGGCGCCCGGCGCGGTCGTCCCGGTGTTCGCGGTCCGCCCGGTGAAGATCCTCGCGTTCGGCCGTGGCGAGGCGTTCAGCCAGACCCGCTTCCGGCCGTGAGCGCTGAGCCACCCGCGCAGGCTCCCACAATTACGCCCCGCCGCCGCAGGCACCCCCGTACGCTGGACCCCGGCACTTGACCTTCCTGTTGCATTCCCTTTGCGCAGAGGAGAGTTGACTTGCGCAGGCACCGCCGTACCGGCAGAAGCTGAGGGGTCAGGCAATGGAGATCGCACAAACGCTCGCGCTCATCGCGGCCACCGTGACGACGGGGCTGGTCAGCGGGCTGTTCTACGGCTTCGCCATCTCCGTGATGCCGGCGCTGCGCGGGGCGGGGGACCGTACGTTCATCGATGTGATGCAGCGGGTCAACGTGGCCATCCTCAACGGGTGGTTCGTGCTCGGCTACATCGGGGCCCTGGTGTTCACCGGGCTCGCGGTGGGGCTCCAGTTCGGTGGCGGGGACCGGGACGCGGTGGTGCCGACCGTCGCGGCGCTCGTCTGCTACATCGCGTCGATGGGGGTGACCAGCCGGCTGAACATCCCGCTGAACAACGCGCTGGACGCGGCGGGCCCGGTGGACGGGATCGCCCGGCCGGAGGCGGTGCGGGCGGCGTTCGAGGGGGCCTGGGCGCGGGGGAACGTGCTGCGGACGCTGCTGTGCATCGCCGCCACGGGGCTGCTGTGCTGGGCCCTCGTCCTCAACGGCGGCAGCTGATACGCGCGGGAGGGCGGGTACGGGGCTCGTGCCCGTACCCGCCCTCCCCGGGGCGCCGGTTCAGCGGCCGGCGGACAGCAGCGCTTCCGCGCGGCCGTGCAGTTTGGCGGCGTACGCCGCGCAGCCGAGGGCCGCCGTGTTGAGGAGCGTACGGAAGATGTTGACGGTCTCCCAGGTGCCCTTGAACTTGTCGACCAGGGAGAAGTCGTGGATCTTGGCCGGGTCGCCGAGGTCGGCGAGCTGGTTGTTGAGCGGGATCTCGACGCCCATCGTGAGCATCAGGACGACGAGGTAGAGGACGGCGGCGAGACCGGCCCACAGGGCGATGGTCTTCCGTCCCCGGCGGAACTCCAGGAACGCGGCGAGGCCCGCGGCGACGATGGCCCCCATGAAGATGAGCGCGAACAGGCCGTTGCCGTCGATCATCGCGTTGAACTGCTGCATCGCGGTCACGTAGGTGCGGTCGTCGGTCTTGGCGAGGCCGGGCATGACGGAGACGTCGTAGGCGAAGAACAGGCCGGCCATGAGCCCGAGCGTGATCACCGAGATCATGTGCAGCCAGCCCGCGGCCTTGTTCGGGCGGTCCTCCCGCGGCGGCACGGGCGCGGCGGGCTGCCCCCACGGCTGCTGGTACGGCGCCTGCGCGCCGGTGGGGCTCTGCTGCGGGTACTGATTGGGTGTCATCGGTACGTCCTCGCTCTTGTCCGGTTCGTAAGTAGGGTGCCGAGGCGCGCTGTTGACGAGGATAGAGGTGCTTTTGCTCCCGCCGCGGGCGCGGAGGCCGCCCTGGACAGGATCACCAGCGTTCCTCCAGCGAACGTCGAGCGATACTCGAACGGGCGTGCCCGGGTGCGACGGATCAGCGGATGCGCATCTGCGCCATCATGCCCATCGCGGAGTGGTCGAGCAGGTGGCAGTGGTAGACGTAGGTGCCCCGGTAGGAGTCGAAGGTCGCCTGGAGTTTCACGGTCTCGCCGGGCAGCAGGCACACGGTGTCCTTCAGCCCCGCCTCGGCCCCGGTCGGCGACTTTCCGTTGCGTTCCAGGACGCGGAACTGCACCAGGTGCATGTGGAAGTTGTGCGGCACGTCGGTGTTGGTGTTGGTGACGGTCCAGACCTCGCTGGCGCCGTACGGGATCTCGGTGTCGATGCGCGCCGGATCGTAGACGCGGCCGTTGATGGTGCCCTGCGGTTCGCCGCCGACGACGGCGACGTTCAGGTCGAAGGAGCGCCGCCCGGTCACCGGCGGCAGCGGCGGCAGTGTGCGCAGTACGGGCGGCACCCGGCTCGGGTCGGGGGCCTTGCGCACCACGTCGAAGCGCATGACCTTGCCCGTCCGGCCGGGATCGCCCGGGCCGAGGGTGTTCTCCAGGACGAGCCGGGTGCCGACCGGGTAACGGGAGAAGTCGATGACGACATCCGCGCGCTCGGCCGGTGACAGGAGCAGCGAGTCGGTGGTGAAGGGGCGCGGCAGCAGGCCGCCGTCGGAGCCGATCTGGGTGAAGGACGAGCCGTCGGCCAGCCGCAGCGCGAAGAACCGCAGGTTGGACGAGTTCAGCAGCCGGAAGCGGTACTTGCGGGCGGCGACCCGGAGGTACGGGTACGGCTTGCCGTTCGCGAGGATCGTGGAGCGGCCCGCCGCGTCGTCCAGGATGTACAGCAGCTGCCCGTCGTCGTCGAAGTGGGCGTCGCGCAGCGCCACGGTGACGTCGTAGCGCCCGGCCGGCAGCGGCAGCGCCTCCTCCACGTCGTCGGTGAGCAGATAGCTGCCCGACAGGCCCCGGTAGCAGTTCTCGGACTCCGAGTGGTGGGCGTGGTCGTGGTACCAGAGCGAGGCGTGCGGCTGCTGGTTCGGGTACGTGTAGGTGCGGCTCGTCCCGGAGGCGAAGGTGTTCATCGGGCCGCCGTCGCTGGCGACGGGCACCGAGGCGCCGTGCAGGTGCACCGAGGTGTCCACGCCCAGCCGGTTGTGCTGGCGCATCACCACGGGGCGCCCGGAGCGGGCCCGGACGATGCCGCCGGGGAAGTGCCCGTCGTAGGTGAGGACGTCGGTGCTCAGGCCCGGCAGGATCGCGGCGCGGGTGCGGCGCATCGTGATGTCGTAGACGTCGGCGCCGCCGCGCGTCGCGTCGGGGGTCAGCACGGGCAGCAGGGGCAGCGGCACCTGGAACGGCTGGACGGCGGGGCCCACGGGGGCGGCCGGGCCGGTCGCGGCGGCGTCCTCGCGCGTGGCGGCGCCCGCCGTCATCAGCGGGGTGAGGGCCGCGCCGGTGAACAGCCCGGCGCCGGTGACGCTCAGGGCGGTCATCAGAGTGCGTCTGGTCACCATCACGGAACTCCTGCTGCTTGATTCGGCGGACGCGCCGAGTGCAGCAAGGGCGGCTCGCACGTGTCTCGGGGGCGGCTAGGGCGGGCGCGAGGTCGGTCGCTTTATCCCGGTACACCCGGGAATGCCGCTTGAGAACGCGTCCAGACCCGGCCCAGATCCGCCAGGAATCCGCTTGCGGCCGGCTTGCGCTCCGCTCCGTATACCTGAGCCGTCCGCTGCCCCACGCCCCTGCCCACCTGCCCCCACCGGAAGGCCGACCGTGGATCTTCGTTACTGGCTGCCGCGTGCCGTAGACGTGGCCGAACACTGGGGAGAACGCTTCGGCCCGTACCGGGAGCACCCGTCGCACCTGGTCGGGGACGAGGAGTTCGGTGCCGCGTTCGCCGCATTCTCGAAGCGGCTGGACGACAACTATCCGTTTTTCCATCCGAGCTACGCGGGGCAGATGGTCAAGCCGCCCCATCCCGCGGCGGTCGTCGGCTACGTCACCGCGATGCTGTTCAACCCGAACAACCACGCCGCCGAGGGCGGTCCGGCCACCACCGAGATGGAACGCGAGTGCGTGGAACTGCTCGCCGGGATGTTCGGCTTCCGGGGCTCGCACCTGGGCCATCTGACGACGAGCGGGACCATGGCCAACCTGGAGGCGCTGTACGTGGCGCGCCAGACGCATCCCGGACGCGGCATCGCGTACAGCGCCGAATGCCACTACACGCACGCCCGCATGTGCGGGGTGCTCGGCGTCGAGGGACACCGGGTGCCCGCCGACGGACTGGGCCGCATCGACCTGGACGCCCTGGAACGGCTGCTCGCGGCCGGCCGGGTCGGCACCGTGGTGGTGACCACGGGGACGACGGGGCTGGGGGCGGTCGACCCGGTGCACGAGGTGGTACCGCTGGCCCGGCGCTACGGCGTACGGGTGCATGTGGACGCCGCCTACGGCGGGTTCTACGCGCTCCTCGGGCGCTCGGACCGGCCCGAGGGCATCGACGTACGACCGTGGCGGGCCATCGCGGACTGCGACTCGGTCGTCGTGGACCCGCACAAGCACGGCCTCCAGCCCTACGGGTGCGGGGCGGTGCTGTTCAACGACGACGCCGCCCGGAACCACCTCGCGCACGACTCGCCGTACACCTACTTCACCGAGGCCGCACTGCACCTGGGCGAGATCAGCCTGGAGTGCTCGCGGGCCGGGGCGGCGGCCGCCGCGCTCTGGCTGACGCTGCAACTGCTGCCGCTGACCCGGGACGGCTTCGGCGAGATCCTGGCCGGCAGCCGCCGCGCGGCCGTCGGATGGGCGGAACGCATCGAGGCGTCCGAGGAGCTGGAGACGTACCAGGCACCCCAGCTGGACATCGTCAGCTACTTCCCCGCGACGCGGCCGCTGACGCTGTCCGCCGTCGATGCCGCGTCCGGCCGGCTGCTCACGGACGGCATGCACGCGGAACGGGACCCCGTGTTCCTCAGCGTGCTGCGGACCGACGCAGCGGACTTCGCGCGGCGCAGACCCGATGTGGTGGCCGACGCCGCCACGGCCCGGGTGCTGCGCAGCGTCCTGATCAAGCCGGAAGCCGAACTCCATCTGGACCAGCTGCACGCCCGGGTGGCTCGGCTGGCACACCCCTCATCGAACGGGAGGAAGACTTCGTGACCCACCTGTCCACGTTCCCGCCGCCCCTGCCGACGGCACCCCGGCCGGCCCTGCGGCGCGCCCGACGCGACGAGACCGGCCCCCTCGCGGCGCTGCTGGCGGACGCGTTCCACGACGACCCGCTCACCCGCTGGATCACCCCGGACCCGGAGCGCAGGGCGCGGGTGCTGCCCGGCCTGTTCGAGGTGTTCCTCGACATGTCCTTCGGGTACGACGCGGTGACCTGCACCCCGGACCTGGACGCCGTGCTGCTGTGGACGCCGCCGGGCGCCCAGGCCGAGCTGGAGGCGCGGGGCGAGGAGTTCGCCGGGCGCTTCGAGGACGTCCTCGGTGTCCGCGAGGCCGCCTCGCTGGCGCTGATCGCCGAGCTCCAGGCGTCCCGGCACCCGGCCCGGCCGCACTACTACGCGTCGTTCGGCGCGGTGCGCGGCGGCGCGCGCGGCCGGGGGCTGCTCGGCGCGCTCGTCGCCGGGGTGCTGCGGGAGGCCGACGCGGCGGGCTGCGGAGCCTATGCGGAGGCCAGTTCGCCCGGCGGCGAGGCGTCGGCGCGGAATCAGGGCTTCGTACGGCTGGGCGAGGACATCGTGCTGCCGGACGGCGGGCCGCGCCTCCGGCCGCTGTGGCGGGAGCCGCGATGAGGGGCGACAGCCGGTTGCAGATCTACACGCCGGGTCAGGTGGACCGGGGTCTCGTGCCGGCCGGACAGCTCGGGCCGCTGCGCGAGGTGCTGGAGTGGAGCCGGACCTTCCTGGTGTCGAGCCATCCCGAGCTGGGCCGCAGCGGCCCGGTCTGCCCGTACACCCAGCCCTCGCTGCGCGCCGGCCGGTTCCTGCTCGCCGTGCCAGCGCAGAGCACCCCGGCCGCGCTGCCCGGTGCCGTGGAGGCGCTGCGCAGCTGGTACGAGCGGCTGGCGTCGGAGCTCCCGGAGGACGAACGCGAACTCCTCACCGTACTGATGGTGCTTCCCGACCTGGACCATACGGACCCGGCGGCCCTGGACCTGTTGCAGGCGGACGCCAAGGACGACTTCGTGGCCCAGGGGCTGATGATCGGCCAGTTCCATCCGCTGTGCGCCGAGCCGGGGCTGTGGAACGAGGACTTCGCACCGCTGCGCTCGCCGGTGCCGCTGCTCGCGGTGCGCCGGCTGCTGGTCTTCGACCTGCCGTTCCTGGTCGGCGCGGACCGGCACATCGACCACTATCTGCGCCGGTTCGCCCCCGATATCCCGGCCCGGGTGCGCGACCAGCTGGTCAACCGCGTCGTGTCCTGACGGCGGGGCGGGCAACGCGAAGGGGGCTCCGTGGCCACGGAGCCCCCTTCTTCACACGGTGCGGACACTCACGACGGATGGAGGGCCGGCTGTACGGTGTGCCGGCTGTTCTCCAGGGTGCGCAGCCACTCGCCGGGGTCGCCGCTGCGCAGCAGGGCGGTGCCGACGAGGAGGCCCTTGTAGCCGGCGTCGAGCAGCCGGGCTGCCGTCTGCGGGCTGTCGATGGCGCTGGCGCTCACCGGGCAGGGGGTGCCGCTCGCGTGCAGGGCGGGCAGCAGGTCGAAGCTGCGGGCCAGGTCGCCCCGGTCGCGCTCGCGGGTCTTGATGTCCTTGTTGTTGACGGCGATGACGCACTCGTCGGCGTGCGGCACGGACGCGATCTCGGCCTCGGTGGTGGCCTCGACGAACGGGGTCAGGCCCGCGCCGAGCGCCGCGACGGTGAGCCCGCGCAGGGCGGACGCGGAGAGCAGTCCGGCGGTGAGCAGGACGGCCGACGCACCGAGCTCCCGCGCGGTCTCCAGCTGGTCCTTGCGGGTGATGAAGTCCTTCTGAAGCAGGGGGAGTTCGGTCAGCCGGGCGACATCGCGGAGCAGTTCGCGGGTGCCGCCGAACCAGCGGCCCGTGACGACCGAGATGCAGGGCGCCCCGGCCTTCTCGTAAGCGGTGACGATCTCCGCGGGGGTGTGGCCTGAGATGAGGTCGAAGCCGAACGCGTCGCGCCGCTTGACCTCCATCACCAGGGGCTGCGGGGCCGACAGCAGGGACTCGATGAAGGGAAGGCTCATGGCTGCTCCGTAGGCCGTGTGGTGGGGATGTCCGTGGCGGAAGGAGTGCGGGGGTCCGGGTGGCCCGGCCCGGTGTTCCAGGCGCGGGCCAGTCCGGCCACCTCGGGTGCGCCGAAGCGGCCGTCGCCGCCGCGGGCCGCGGTGTCGACGTCGATGCCGCGCAGCCGGGGGTGGCTCAGGACCCGTTCGTACGCGGACCTGTTGGTCCGGTCGAGTCCGCCGGCGAGCCAGAACGGCAGGGTGAACCGTTGGGCCAGCCGGAGGACGGTCTCCTCGTCCAGGCGCTGCCCCGTGGAGCCGACGCGGCCGTCGGCGGTGGTGGAGTCGATGAGGAAGAGGTCGGTGCCGGCCCGCTCGTACGCCCCGATCAGGGGACGTTCCGGGCAGGAGCCGTCCATGACGTGCAGCACCTTGACGATGACGGTGTCGGGCAGCGCCGTGCGCAGGGCGCGGACGGTGGCGGGCGGCTGGTAGGCGTGGAGCTGGACGATGCGGATGCCGGTGCGGCGCAGGACGCCCGCGACCGCGTCCGGGTCGCCGAGGAAGGTGACCAGGACGGGGTGCAGGGTGCCGGTGGCGCGGACGGCCGCCGCGAGGGCGGCCACCTCGTGTTCGGGCAGGTCCGCGGGGCCGCCGGGGACGCCGTGCCACAGGCCGACGAGGCGGGCCCCGGCGCCGGCCAGCACCTCGATGTCGCGGGTGCTGGTGGCGCCGCAGACCTTGAGGGTGCGCGGTGCGGACAGGGTGGTCATCGGCCCAGGCCCAGCTTGGACGCGATGCGGTTGTACTGGATCTCGTTGCTGCCCGAGTAGATCGTGCCGCCCACGGCGTTGCGGACGTCGATCTCCAGGCCGTACTCGCTCATGTAGCCGTGGCCGCCGAAGACCTGGACGGCGGTGAGCGAGCCGGCGAGATTCGCCTCGCTGGTGATCAGCTTGGCGATGGCCAGGTCCTCGGTGACGTCCTCCCCCTCCTCAAGGCGTTCGGCGGTGTCGTACAGCCACTTCCTGGCCGACTCCAGGCCGATCTTGGCGTCCACGATCTTGTTGGCGACGGACTGGTAGGAGCCGATCGTCCTGCCGAACGACCTGCGGGTGCGGGCGTACTCGACGCAGCGGTCGAACCGGTGCTGCATCTCCCCCACGTTCACGATGAACGAGAGCAGGATCTCCCGCTTCATCACGTGGTCGAGGACGATGAAGCCGCCGCCCACCCGGCCGAGGACCCGGTCGCGCGGGATGCGGCAGTCGTCGAAGTACAGCTCGCTCAGCGGAGAGGTGCGCAGGCCCATCTTCTTGACGGGCCCGCCGACGGTGAGGCCCGGGGTGTCCCGGTCCACGAGGAACGCGGTCACGCCCAGCGCCCCGCCGTCGGGGTGGGTGCGCGCGTACACGACGAACACGTCGGCGACGGGGCCGTTGCTGACGAAGCACTTGCTTCCGTTCAGCACGAAGTCGTCGCCGTCGCGTTCGGCGCGCGTGGTCATCGCCATCGCGTCGCTGCCGGACTCCGACTCGGTGATCGCATGGGCGCCGATCGCCTCGCCGGAGCTGATCCGGGGAAGGTATTCCGCCTTCTGCGCGGGCGTGCCGAAGCGCATGAGGGGGACGCCGGTGCTGGCGAGCGTGGTGGTGACGCAGAAGTTCAGGCCCGCGTCACGACAGTGCTCGCCGAGCCCTTCCAGGACGTACATGGTGGTGAGGAGGGACTGGCCCAGGCCGCCGTGCTCCTCGGCGAAGGGCAGGGCGAGGATGCCGGCCCGGCGCACCAGTTTCCACTTCTCCCAGGAGAACTCCGCTCGTTCGTCCTGGGCGATGTGGTCGGCGCTGAGTGCCTCGCCCCACCGGGCCAGGCCGGCCCGCAGGTCGGCCTGGTCGGTGTTCCAGCGGATCACTGGGCCCCCTTTCAGAGGTGCGCGTGCGGATCAGTAGGCGGAAGAGCTGTGCGCGTCGAGGCTGTGCACCTCGTCGCCCTGGAGCGCCGGGGTGAAGACGCAGACGAGGCGCAGATCCTCGTGTGGGGAGGCGACGAGGAAGTGCGCGTCGTGCTCGTCGAGGGAGTACAGCCGGCCCGGTGTGATGGGGTGCACGGTGCCGTCGAGTTCGATGACCTCGCCGGAGCCCTCGATGCAGTAGCAGGACTCCAGGTGGTTGCGGTACTCCAGGCGGGACTTGGTGCCGGCGCGCACCGTGGTGTCGGTGATCGAGTAGCCGACGCCGTCGGACTCGGTGAGGAAGCGACGGCTGAGCCCGTTGCCCCAGTCGACGCTTTTAACGGTCTCCAGGTCACGGATGATCATGGTCAACTCCTTGTTCGGATAGGGGTATTGGCCGTACTGGTCTCGTCCGGTCCGGGCTGGAGCGACCGGACGAAGTCGCGCAGTGCCGTGGTGACGGAGCCCTCCTCTTCGAGGGCCCGCGCCACGCGGGCCACGCCCGCGGAGCCGACGATCGCTGCGTCGGCCCCGCTCGCGGCGACCGCCGCGACGTGGCTGCGCGTACTGACCCCGAAGCCGACGGCGATCGGGGAGTTCGTGTGGGCCCGCAGCCCGGCGACGACCGGGGCGAGCGCGGCGTGCCCGGCGGGCGGCGCGGTGCCGCTGCGGCCGTAGTGCGCCACCAGATAGACGTACGCGGATGACTCGTGGGCCGCGCGGGCCCGGGTCTCCTCGGGGCTGGTCGGGTAGCAGGTGGTGACGACGGCGGTGCCGGCCGCCTCGGTCGCCTCGCGGTAGGCGTCCCGCAGCCGGGGCGGCAGGCCGTGCACCAGGAGCCCGTCGGCGCCGGACGCGGTGATGTCCTTGACGGCCGCGCCCAGGTTCCGGCGCTTGAGGGAGTGGCTCCAGTCGGCGAGCAGCGCGATCCGCAGCCGCCGCAGCCCGGGCCGGACGCGGGCGACGAAGCCGAGGACGTCGTCCAGGCCGGTGCCCCGGTCCAGGGCGCGGCGGGCGGAGCGGCGTACGACCGGCCCGTCGGTGAAGGAGTCCGGGAAGGGCACCGCCAGTTCGAGGCAGTCGACGCCCTCCTCGTCCAGCATGTGCACGACCTCGGCGAGCTCGTCCAGGGACGGGTCGCCCGCGTTGAGGAACAGCGTGAGCCCGGGCCGGCCGGGTCCGCGTCCGGTGAAGAAGTCAGCCATGGCGGACCGCCCCCGCCGCCACGGCCTTCCGGGAGCGCAGCCGCTCGACCAGGGCCACGGCGGCCCCGCTGGTGACGGCGTCGTCCGTGGCGTCGAGCGCGTCGCGCCAGGTGGTGTGGTGGCCGGCCGCGAGGGCGAGCGCGGCGGCGTTGAGGCGGACGGTGCCGGTCGCCGCCGGGTGGGCGCGCCCGGCGAGCACGGCCAGGAAGTGGTCGGTGGCCGCGTCCTTGGGCGCGGGGGCCAGCGCCTCGAAGCCGCCGTCGGCCGGGATCAGCGCGCCGGGCTCCAGGACCTGGTCCTCGCCCCGCGCGATGTGCACGGTGTTGCGGGCGAAGCCGAGGAGTTCGTCGGCGCCCCGGTCGTTGCTGGTGAGCCACACCGTGCGGCCGGTGACCGTGGCGGCGAGGCGGCGCAGGTCGTCCAGGGGCATGGTGTGCGAGACCCCGGTGACCTGGGCGGTGACCGGCAGATCGGCGAGGAGGGGGCCGAGCGCGTTGAGGAACCGCCCGAACGGCTTCATGCTCACGGGCGCGATCAGGCGGGCGAGCCGGGCGAGTTCGGCCGGGTAGACGAACGGCCCGGTGAAGGCGATCCCGTCCCGTTCCAGGTGCTCCTCGGTCTGCTCGTACGAGGAGGTGAGGCGCACCCCGAGGCGTTCGAGGAGGTCGACGGAGCCGAGGCTGGAGGTGTAGGCCCGGGAGCCGGACTTGACGACACGCACCCCGGCGGCGGCCGCGACGAAGGCCGCCGCGGTGGAGACGTTGAAGGTGGCGGGACCGCCTCCGGTGCCCACGACGTTGACGGTCGCGGGCCAGGCGGGCCCGGGGCGCGCGGGGCGCCGTTCCATGAGGGTGCCGTGCAGGGCGGCAAGCGTCGCGGGGTCGGGGAGCCGGGTGGTCAGCGAGGCCAGCAGGGCGACGGCCTGCTCCCGGGGGAGCGTGCCGTCGCCGAGCCGGTCCCACAGAGACCGCCAGGTCTCGTGCTCGGCCACCGTGCGCCGCGCCAGCAGGCCGGTGAGCGCGTCGTGCATGGTTAGCCATTCACCTCCTGGCGGGCGCCGGCGACGAAGGTGTCGATGGCGGTGACGCTGCGGAAGTTGTTGGGGTCGAGGTCCGTGTCGTCCACGGCGAGTCCGAAGCGGTCCTCCACCCAGGCGATCAGCTTGAGCAGGCCGAGCGAGTCGATGGCTCCGCTCGACAGCAGGTCCTGGTCGTCGGCGAGTTGGTCCTGGGTGAGGTCCGGCAGGAACTCCTCGATCAGGAACTGCTTGATGGTGGCCGTGTTGCTCATGACGTCCTTCCTTCTACTGTGGTCAGCCGGCGGGACTGGTCCGGCGCCCGGGACGGTCCGCTCAGCCGGTCGAGCGCGGTGCGGTCGACCTTTCCGGTGGGGGTCTTGGGCAGCGGTTCGTCGGTGATCCGCAGGACGCCGGGGACCGCGGCCCTGGGCAGGGCGCGGGCGCAGTGTTCCTTCAGGAGCAGGCTGTTGAGCCCGCTGCCGGGTGCGCGCCGCACCCCGGCGACGAGCCGTTTGCCGGTGAGCGGGTCGGGCTGCGCGGCGACCCCGGCCTCCAGGACGGCGGGGTGGCTGAGCAGCACCTGCTCGATCTCGGCGGTGTTGACGGCGACGCCGCGTACCTTGACCTGGAAGTCGCTGCGCCCGGTCAGATGCAGCAGCCCGTCGGCGTCGCGCCGGACGAGGTCGCCGGTGCGGAACCAGGCACCGTCGTCGTGGCCGAGCGGGTGGCCGGTGAACCGGCCCCGGCTGCGGGCCGGGTCGAGGTAGCCGGCGGTCTGGAACGGCGTCCTGACGTGCAGCTCGCCGGCGCCGGGGCCGGTGACCTCCCGGCCTTCGGCGTCCAGCACGAGCACCGAGACCCCGGGGAGCGGGGTGCCGATGGGCAGCGGGCCGGATTCGGTGGCCGGGGTGCCGACGTCGTACGTGAAGCTGTCGTTGGTCTCCGTGCAGCCGTAGATGTTGGTGAGGCGGGCGGCGGGCAGCATCTCGCGGAGTTCGGCCAGGGTGCGTTCGGGCAGGGCGTCGCCGGTGAAGGCGGCCCGGCGCACCGAGGGCAGCAGCACGCCGGCCCGGCGGGCGGCGTCCAGCACGAGCCGGTAGAACATCGGCACGGCCTGGACGATCTCCACGTCGTGCCGGAGCAGCAGGTCCAGCAGATGGCGTCCGTCGACGGCCTTGTCCGGGTCCACGAGAACGACGCGGCCGCCGTGTGCGAGGGTCGTCCACACGTCGAGGAAGCAGAGGTCGAAGTTGAGCGGCGCGTAGTTGAGGACGGTGGTCCCGGGTGCGACGGCGAAGGCGGGCCCGGCCCAGCTGACGAACCGGTCCACGGCCTGCTCGTCCAGCGGCACGGTCTTGGGCAGCCCGGTGGAGCCGGACGTGGTGAGCATGAAGGCGGTACGGGGAGGCACCGGGTAGGCCGCCGAGCGGGCCGGGACCCGCACCCCGCGCGGTTCGCCGCCCGGCGTCAGCACGTATCCGCAGCCTGCCTGCGCGAACAGCCGGGTCAGCAGCTGCTCGCCGAGGTGCGGGGAGGGCAGCAGGAACGGGCGGTGGGCGAGCAGGCAGCCGAGGACGAGCGCGATGGCGGCGGGCGACTTCTCGGCGAGGATGCCCACGGGTTCGCCGGCCGGCGGCCCGAGCAGGGCGAGGCGCTCGCGTTCGCGGCCGGCGCTCTCGTACAGCTCGCGATAGCTGGTCTCCTCGCCGTGCCAGACCAGGGCGGGCGCGTCGGGGCGCTCGCGGACCTGGGTGAGGAAGCCGGGGAGCAGTCCGGTGATGGGGCCCTGGCCGGTCATGGCCGCCGTCCCGCCAGCCGGGCCCAGCCGCTCTTCACGGCGATGCCCGAAGGGGTGCGGCAGGTGAAGCGGACCAGGGTGCGGTCGGCGTCCGGGGCCAGTTCGATCCGCAGCGGGACATCCGGGACCACGGGGGCGGAGAACCGCCCGCTGACCGCGCGGACGCGGGTGACGTCGCCGTCCGCGTACCGGTCGGCGATCTCCTCGACGGCCAGGGCGAGCACGCTCATCCCGTGCGCGATGACGCCGGGGAAGCCGGCCTCCTCGGCGGCCCGGCCGTCCAGGTGGATCGGGTTGAGGTCGCCGGAGGCGTGGGCGTAGCCGCGAATCCAGGCGGGGGTGAGCCGGTGCTCGGCGACGGCCGGTTCACCGGCTCCGCCGGACGGGGCGGGCGCGGCCGTTGCCGGGATCCGGCCGAAGGGCTCGATGGCGGCGGCGCCCACCAGCAGGGCGCTGGTGAGGAGTTCGGCGCGCGGGGTGCCGTCCTCGCCGGTGAGGCGGGCCCGAACGGCGACGCGGGTGCCCTTCGGTTCGCGGCGGGCGCCGGCCACGTCGAGGCCGACGGTGATCCGCTCGCCGGGCAGCGGGGGCTGCTCGATGTGGATGTCCTGGGCGAGGTGGACGACGGAGACGGGCTCGGGCTCGGCCGCGGCCAGGTCGCGTACGGTCGCGTCGGCGAGGGTGTGCGCGAGGACGAAGGCGTGCACCGGCGAGGCGCCGGGCTCCCCGGCCGCGGGCAGGTCCGCGCGGACGGCGGCCCGGAAGGCGGCCACCTCGTCGGGGGTGAGGGTGCGGATGGCGGTACGGGGCTGGGCGGCGGGCTGCGCGTCGGCCTGGGCGGTGGGCTGGGCGGTGGGCTGGGCGGTGGTCGTCATACCGGCGCCACCACCATGCTCGCGTTGTGGCCGCCGAAGCCGAAGGAGTTCGACAGCGCGGGTCCCAGGGCGACGGGCCGTGGGCTGGTGTGCACCACGTCGATCTCCATTCCTGGCTCCAGGTGTTCGTGGTTGGCGGTGGGCGGCACCTCTTGGGCGCGCATCGCCTGGACGGCGGCGATGATCTCGACGGCGCCGGCCGCTCCGATGAGGTGGCCGATGACGCCCTTGGACGCGGTGACGGGCGGGCCGTCCGAGCCGAAGACCTTGGCCAGGGCCGTCGCTTCGGCGCGGTCGTTGTGCGGGGTCGAGGTGCCGTGCGCGTTGATGTGGGCGATCTCGTCGGGGGCGAGCCCGGCGGCGGTGAGCGCACCGGTCATCGCGGCGACCGCGCCGGCCCCGTCGGCCAGCGGCATCGACAGGTGGTAAGCGTCCGAGGTGGCCGCGTACCCGGCGATCCGGGCATAGCTGCGGGCGCCCCGGGCCAGCGCGTCGTCCAGGCGTTCCAGGACGACGAAGCCGGCCCCCTCCCCCATGACGAACCCGTCGCGGTCCCGGTCGAAGGGGCGGGAGGCGTGCGCCGGGTCGTCGTTGCGCCCGGAGACCGCGTTCAGGTTCCCGAAGGCGGCGAGGGTGACCGGGCTCAGGGTGGACTCGCAGCCGCCTGCGATCGCCACGTCGGCCCGGCCCGACTCCAGGAGCGCGGTGGCGTGCCCGATGGCGTCGACGCCGCTGGCGCAGGTGGTGGCGATGGTGGTCGCGGGGCCGGTCCAGCCGAGGCGCATGGCGATCTGGGCGGCCGCCGCGTTCGGCATGGTCAGCAGCGGCATCAGCGGATTGACCCGGTGCGGGCCCGCCTCGCTGTAGTGCGCGGACTCGCGGTCGCTGGTGGCGCGGCCGCCCACCGCGTTGCCGACGACGATCGCGGTGCGCCCGGGCTCGGGAACCGGGGCGCCGGCGTCGCGGTGGGCGGCGAGCGCGGCCGTGGTGCCGTACAGCGCGAAGGGGTCCATGCGCCGCGCGTCCTTGGCGGACACGAGGGCGTCGGGGCCCTGGGTGTCGAGTCCGGCGACCCGGCAGCCGATCCGGACCCGGTGGCGGGACAGGTCCAGGTGGTCGAGCGGGGCCGCGGTGGAACGGCCGGCGCGGAGCGCGGCCCACAGGGCGTCGGGGGTGCACCCCGCCGGGGTGACCACACCGATCCCGGTGATCACCACCGGGGTGCGGTGGGAGGCTGCGGCTGTCATCTGTCTGGTCTCCGTCAGGTGTCCCGGGGGGGCTGGACCGGCCGGTCAGGCCGGGATGATGCCGCACTCGCGGGCGGACTTGATGAACGCGTCGGCGGCGAAGTCGATGTCCTCGGGCGTGTGCCGCGCGGTCACCGCGATCCGCAGCCTGGCCAGGTCGTTGGGGACGGCCGGGGTGACCACGGGGATGCCGATGACGCCGTGCCGGCGGCAGGCGGTGGCCAGGTCGTACGCCTTCTCGTCGGAGCCGGCGATCAGCGGCAGCACCGCGGTCTCGCTGTCCTGGGTGCGCAGCCCCTGGGCGTTGACCAGGGCGCGCAGCCGGGCGGACTCGCGCTGGATGTGGGTGACCCTCTCCGGTTCGCGTCGCAGGATGCGCAGGCTCTCCAGGGCGGCGGCGGCCTGGGCCGGGGCGAGGGCGGCGGAGAAGAGGAACGGCCGGGCGGCGTAGCGCAGGTGGCCGATGAGTTCGGCGGGTCCGGCGACCCAGCCGCCCATGGACGGGATGCCCTTGGACAGGGTGCCGAGCTTGATGTCGGCCTGCACCCGCTGGTCGAAGTGCTCCTCGATGCCGCGCCCGGTGGCGCCGATGACGCCGAGCGCGTGGGCCTCGTCGACCATGAGCAGCGCGTTGTGCTCGTCGCACACCTTGCGCAGCTCGGGCAGCGGGGCGATGTCGCCGTCCATGGAGTAGACGCTGTCGACGATGACGAGCCGCACCCCGTCGGGCGAGGCGGCGGCCAGGCGCCGGTCGAGGTGGTCGACGTCGTTGTGCCGGAACCGGGTGACGGTGGCGCCGGAGAGCCGGCAGCCGTCCACGATGGAGGCGTGGTCGTACTTGTCGATGAAGACGGTGTCGCCGGCGCCCACGAGACCGCCGACGGTGCCCACGTTCGCCGCGTAGCCCGAGCTGAAGACCATGGACGCCTCGCGGTCCGCGAAGCCGGCCACCTCGGCCTCAAGCTCCTCGTGCAGCGGGATCGTCCCGGCCAGGGCGCGCACCCCGTGGTTGCCGGTGCCGTACAGGTCGACGGCGGCCTTGGCGGCGGCGACGACGCGTTCGTCGCCGCCCAGACCGAGGTAGCTGTAGCCGGACATCATCAGCAGCCGTTGTCCGTCGAGATCGGCGTAGGCGCTGTCCCGCTCGACCGTGTAGGAGACGAAGCTGTTGCGGCGCTCCGGCTCGGACTCCAGTGCCGCGACGCGCCTGTTCGTGACGGCCATCTTCGGCGCCAGCCGTTCCCAGCCTCCGGTTGCGTTCACGTGGGTCTCCTCAGACTGATTCAGTCGGCCGGCGAACGGCCTATTACATGACAGGATTTCTACGCCGCGCTCCGCAACGCGGCCGCAACAAGGAAGCCGGAGCCCTTCTTGAATTACGCTCGAAGCCGCTCGGGATTCACTAGAAATCCCCTGGTGAACGCATGGAGAAGGGCGGATTCATGGGCCCTCGATTCAGCGGAACTTGGGCTTCCACTCATTCCCCCCGGTATGTTCCCGGGCTCAATTGACACGGCCTGAACGCCCCTGCGAGGGTCACGTCGACATCACGGGGAATGGCGAGAACCGAACGGCGCAAAGGGAAAGCAACGGCGCCGTGTTCCCCGCTCGGTTCCTGATCTGCCGCAGGGGGAGTGTCGACGTGTTGATCCGGCTCGTAGGACTTGTCAGCATCGAGCACGAGGCGGAACCGCCCCGGCATCTGTCGAGCGCACAGGCCCAAATCGCCTTCGCCCGGCTCGTCCTGGAGCGCTCCGCGGGCACCGGCCGCGACCAGCTAGCGGACACGCTGTGGCCGCAGGGCCTGCCCGACACCTGGGCGTCCGCGCTGCGCAGTGTCGTCAGCCGGGTGCGGTCCTTCGTCACCAGCGCGCACCAGAAGCCCGGCGAGACTCCGCTGGTCGCCCAGAGCGGGCGGTATCTGCTGCACCTGCCGGGCGACGCGGTGACCGATGTGGAGACGGCCGAGGCGTCGGTCTCCGAGGCCCGGCAGGCGTGCCGGGAGGGCGCGCACGCGGTGGCCCTGCAACTGGCCTCCGGCGCGGTCTCCAATCTGCGCGGCGCGTTCCTGCCCGCCCACGAGGGCGAGTGGGTGAACACCACCCGCGAGCGCATCGAGGCGGTACGGCTGAGCGCCCTGGAGCTGTCCAGCGCCTCGGCCGCCGCGCTCGGCAACAGCCACCACGCCCTGCGGTACGCCGACGAGGCGGTGCGCAGGGCGCCGTTCCGGGAGAGCGCGCACCGCTGCCGGATGACGGCGCACGCCGCCGCCGGCAACCGGGCCGACGCGCTGCGCGTCTACCAGCAGCTGCGCGAGCTCCTGTCGGACGAGCTCGGCATCGAGCCGGCCCCGTCCACCCAGACGCTCTATCTGGACCTGCTCCGCGAGCCCGACCCGGCCCGCGAGGCGGCCCGTGCGATGGCCCCGTACAGCGGCCCGGCGGCCGTCGACCCGCTGCTGATGAGCGCGTACGCCCCCCTGCTCCCGCCGGCCGCGTAGGCGGCCCTGCCCGGACAGGGAAACGTCCGCGGAATGCTCCTGCGAAATCCGGTTCGCAGGAGCATTCCGCGGACATTTCGTGCGGAATTTTTTTCCCCGGGGGGCTTTCCTGGGAAAGCCCCCCGGGCGGATATCAGGTGATGGTGACGCCGCTGTCGATGCTGATGACCTGGCCGGTCATGCAGTCCTGGTCGAGGAAGAGGGCGGAGCTGCGCGCGACCTCTTCCACGGTCACGAAGCGGGGCACCGGCGCCTTCTTCTCCATCGATTCCACCACGTGGTCGGGGAGGGTCTGCGTCATGCCCGTGATCATGAATCCGGGCGAGAGCGCGTTGACCGTGACGCCGCGCCGTCCGCATTCGGCGGCCAGTGTCCGGGTGAAGCCGATCAGGCCGGCCTTGGACGCGGAGTACGCCGTCTGCCCGGCCGTCGCGATCAGGCCCGACGGCGAGACCACGTTGATGACCCGGCCCCACCGGTTGCGCAGCATGTGCGGGACGCACACCCGGGCGGTGTGGAAGGAGCCGATGAGGTTGGTCTGGATCACCGCCGCCCAGTCCTCGGGCTTCTGCATCGCCATGACCTGGTCACGGCGGATCGCGCCGTTGTTGACGAGGACGTCGACCGGGCCCAGCTGCTCGGCGATCTGCGCGTGCATCGCCGTGACGGCCTCGTACGAGCCGACGTCGCCGGTCACCAGGACGGAGTCGTTGGTGAGCTTCTCCCGCACCGCGAGCGCGGCGTCCTTCGCGCTGTTGTAGTGGACGGCCACCTTGCAGCCGAGGGCGTCCAGTTCGATCGCCAGCGCCTGGCCGAGCCCGCCGGAGGCGCCCGTCACCAGGGCGACGGGGTGCTCGGGCCGGACGCCGGCGGGCTTCTGCGTACTCATCGTGTCCCTCCGCGCCATTCGAGGAGCATGGAGCCCCAGGTCATGCCTGCGCCGAAGCCGGCCAACAGGACCAGATCGCCGTTCTCGATGCGGCCCTCGTCCAGCGCCTCGGCCAGTGCGATCGGGATGGACGCGGACGCCGTGTTCCCGTACTTGTGCAGGTTCGCGACCAGGGCCTCGGGCGGCAGCCCGGTGTGGCTGAGGATCGAGTTGATGATGCGGATGTTGGCCTGGTGCGGGATGACGTGGCGTACGTCGGCCGCCTCGACCTTCGCGTTCTTCAGCGTCTCCCGGACCGTACGGACCGTGTACCGCACGGCGTTCAGATAGATCTCGTTCCCGTTGATCTGCGCGTAGTGCAGACCCTGGCGCACCGTCTCCTCGGTGGTCGGCATACGGCTGCCGCCCGCGAGGACCTTGAGGCTGCCGGTGCAGCTGCCGTCCGCGCCCAGGTTCCAGGCCAGGACGTTGCTGTCGGCCGCGGGGACGAGCACCACGGCTCCCGCGCCGTCCCCGACCAGGATCGACAGGTCCCGGTCGGCGGGGTTCGCGGTCAGCGTGTGGGTGTCGGAGCCGATGAGCAGGATCGGCCGCGGGTCGATCGCGATGAGGGCCATCGCGGAGACGAGCCCGTAGACGAAGCCCGCGCACTCGGAGTTGACGTCGTGCGCGCTGCCGGCGATGCCCAGTTCGTGGTGGACGAACGCGGACGTCGCCGGCGAGGGCTGCTCGGGCGTGGCGGTGGCGACGATCAGATGAGCGATGTCGCCGCCGCTCAGGCCCGCCTTGGCGAGGGCACGCCGGCCGGCCTCGACGGCCAGCGAGGCAGTCGTCTGGCCGGGCCCGACGGCGCGCCGTTCACTGATCCCGCACCGGCTGGTGATCCAGTGCTCGTCCACGCCGAAGCGCTCGGCGAGCTCCGCACTGGTGACCACCTTCTCGGGGACGGAGATGCCCCACCCGGTGATGTCGAAGCCGTTCATGCGCGCCCGCTCAGCCCTGCGCCGGCACGAGCGCCAGGATGCGGTCGTACACGTGGCGCAGCGTCGTGGTGTCGTCCAGGTCGGCGAAGAGCGACTCGTCGGCCGGGATGTCCGGGTAGGTGTTCTGGAACCCGTACAGCCACTCCATGAGGTCCAGCGAGTCCACGTCCGGAATGTGCTGGAGCGGGTGGTCCGGGTCGACCTTCTGGGCGCCGGACACGGCCTCCAGCTGGCTCGCCAGTTCTTCGATGGTGGGCAGAGACATGAGTGAGGTCCTTCCTCCGCAGGGCTTGGCCTTTTCGAGACGCATGGAACCCGTACGCACGCAACCGGCGCGCAACAGCCGGCGCCCCCGTCGTGTTGCACCTCTCTTGCGACGCGGGGGTTTTCTTCGTCTCGCGATGACATCGCAGGCACCACGCCATGAGCATGAGCCGGACGGGAGTTGAGGACGAAGATGACCACGGTCGCAAACCAGTCGGTCCCCGAGGTCGACGCGATCAGGCACCACTACGAGGTGAGCAACGACTTCTACCGCCTCCTGCTGGGCCCGACGATGATGTACTCCGGCGGTTACTGGGAGGAGGGCGAGGGACTCACCGAGGCCCTCGACGAGGCCCAGGAGCGCAAGCTGGACAAGTTCGTCGAGCTGGCCGGGGCGGCGAACGCCCGCCGCGTCCTGGACGTGGGCTGCGGGTGGGGCACCATGCTCAACCGCGTCACCACGGTGCACGGCGTCGAGCAGGCGGTCGGGCTGACGCTCAGCCGCACTCAGGAGCAGTTCATCGCCGGCCTGGACAACCCGCGGATCACCACGCGGGTGGAGTCCTGGGAGGACCACACCACCGACGACCCGTACGACGCGGCGTTCTGCATCAACGCCCTGGAGCACTTCGTCTCCTCGACGCTGCCGCCGCGCGAGCGCACCAAGAAGTACCGGGTGTTCTTCCAGAAGGTCGGCGCCACTCTGAAGCCGGGCGCCCGCTTCGTGCTGCACACCATGACGGCCGAGGCGCTGCCCATGAACCGGCAGCTGCTGGACGACCTGAAGTTCCTTCAGCGCTCGGAGTTCGAGAACTGCCACATCCCGCACCTGCACGAGCTGACGCAGGCCGCCGAGGGCCTGTTCGACGTGGTCGAGGTCGTCAACGAGCGCGAGTCGTTCGCGGTGGCCTGCCGCGCCTGGCTGAAGCTGCTCGCCGAGCGCCGGGACGAGGCCGTCGCCATGGAGGGCGAGGAGGTCGTGGCCCGCTTCGAGCGCTACCTCGACATCTTCGCGTACACGCTTGAGGACAAGTTCTTCAACAACTTCCGCGTCACCATCGCGCGCCGCTAGGAGGCTGACGTGACGAGCACTCTAGAGCCGCCGCGCAGCGACGAGGACAGCCGCCCGGCCGGCGGCGGCGGACCGCAGCGGCATCTGCGCGTCGCCGTCGTCGGCAGCGGGTTCTCCGGCCTCGGCATGGCGATCCGGCTGTTGCAGAAGGGCGTGGACGACTTCCTCGTCTTCGAACGCGCCGACGAGGTGGGCGGCACCTGGCGGGACAACTCCTACCCGGGTGCTGCCTGCGACGTGATGTCGCACCTGTACTCGTTCTCGTTCGCGCAGAACCCGGAGTGGAAGTCCACGTTCGGCAAGCGCGACGAGCTGTACGCGTATCTGCGGGACACCGCCGACCGGTTCGGGGTGCGTCCGCACATCCGCTTCGGCCACGAACTGCTCGGGGCCCGCTGGGACGAGACGACCCGGCGCTGGCACATCGAGACCTCGCAGGGCGACTACACCGCGCAGGTCCTGGTGAGCGGCACCGGCTACCTCAGCGAGGCGGCGGTCCCCGACATCCCGGGCCTCTCCGACTTCGCGGGCACCGTCTTCCACTCCTCCCGCTGGCGGCACGACCACGACCTGAGCGGACGCAACGTCGCCGTGATCGGCACCGGCGCCTCCGCCATCCAGTTCGTGCCGAAGATCCAGCCCGAGGTGGGGCGGCTCGACCTCTACCAACGGACCCCGCCGTGGATCGGCCCGAAGAACGACAAGGCGACGAGCCCGCTCCAGTCCAGGCTGCTGCGCGGGGTCCCCGGCTACCAGAACTTCCGGCGGAACTTCAACATGTGGGGCCGGGAGATCCTGGCCTTCGTGATGAAGCGGCCCAAGGTCGCCGGGAAGATGCAGAAGATGGCCAGCGACCATCTGAAGAAGTCGGTCGCCGACGAGAAGCTGCGCGCGAAGCTCACCCCGGACTATGTGATGGCGTGCAAGCGCCTGCTGTTCTCCAACACCTGGTACCCGGCGATCCAGCAGCCCAACGTGGACCTGGTCACCGACGGCATCGCGAAGGTCACCGCCCACTCGATCGTCACCGCCGACGGGGCCGAGCGGGAGATCGACACGATCATCCTGGGCACCGGCTTCAAGGCCACGGACCGCCCGGTCGCCGGGCGGATCACCGGCCGCGGGGGCAGGTCGCTGCGCGAGGTGTGGCAGGAGGACGGGATGGCCGCGCACCGCGGCACCACCGTCGCCGGCTTCCCGAACCTGTTCCTGCTGCTCGGCCCGAACACCACCCTGGGGCACTCCTCGCAGGTCGTGATGATCGAGGCGCAGATCGGCTATGTGCTGGACGCGCTGAAGGTCATGGACCAGAAGGGCCTGGCCTCGGTGGAGGTTCGAAAGACGGTCCAGGACGACTGGAACGAGCGGTTGCAGGCCCGCCTCGATGGCACCGTGTGGAACGCAGGCAACTGCAAGAGCTGGTACCTCGACGCACACGGGCGCAACCCGTCGATCTGGCCGACGTACACCTGGCGCTTCCGCCGCCAGACCAAGCACTTCACGCCCTCCGAGTACCAGCTCGCCACCCTCGCGGGCGCCGGCCTGCCGGCCCTGAACCACACGTAATGGACGGGAGACAGACCGAATGAGAACCAGCAGCACCCCCATCACGCGGCGGCGCAGCATCCTCGGGGGCTTGGCGGCCGCCACGGTCATCGGCTGGAGCACTTCGCACCAGGCGTGGGCACGTGAGTCGGACTCCTTCGCCCATACGGCGGCGAGCCTGCCGGCACTCGACGGCACGCTGGAGACCTCGGCGGGTGTCACCTCCACGTTCAACCACGACTTCGGCCACATGGTGACCGGCGCGTGCTGGGCGGTGCTGCGTCCCGGCTCGGTGCGGGACATCGTCAAGATGGTCGACTACGCCCGGGCCCACCGGCTGAAGATCGCGATGAACGGCCGCGGCGGGCAGAACGGCGACGAGGAGTCGCACTCCTGCTACGGGCAGGCGCAGGTCCCGCAGGGCGGCATCGCGATCGACGCGCGCGGTCTGACGAAGATCGTCCGCATCGGTTCCTCGTCCGCCGTGGTGGAGGCCGGTGTCACCTGGGCGCAGCTCACCGACGCCGCCCTCGCCCGGGGCCTGACCCCGCCGGCGCTCACCGACTATCTGCACCTGTCGATAGGCGGCACGCTCAGCGTCGGCGGCATCGGCTCCACCGTGGCGCGTTACGGGCTCCAGATCGACACCGTGAAGTCGCTGGACATCGTCACCGGCAACGGCGACCTGATCACGGCCAGCCCGCACTGCCACGCCGCTCTGTTCAACACGGCGCTCGGCGGCGGCGGCCAGGTCGGCATCATCGTGCGCGCCGAGGTCGCCCTGATCCCGGCACCGCCGAAGATGACCGTCTTCACCCTCTACTACAACGACGTGTCCGCGTTCCTCGCCGACTCCGAGAAGCTCATGGCCGAGAAGCGGTTCGAGGGCCAGGTCGGCGAGATCGCCCGCACCCCGGACGACTCCGGCTGGTGGTACAAGCTGGAGGGCCAGGCGTACTGGCGGGGCGGCACCGCGCCCGACCGCACCGCGCTGCTCACCGGTCTGCACGACGAGCGGGCGTCCGCGACGATCGAGGACCTGCCCTTCCGCGAGGCCGTTTTCCGTACCGACGGCGACGAGGCGTGGCTCAAGGAAAACGACTTCTGGGGCCAGCCCAAGCCGTGGCTGAGCCTGTTCGTCCCGGCCTCGAAGGCGAAGGCGTTCGCGGACCTGCTGACGGCCGAGCTGAACGGCGACGACCTGGGCGCGGGCTTCCTGCTCTACTACCCGTACCCGACGTCGAAGGTGACCCGCCCGCTGGCGGTGCAGCCTTCCGAGCCGACCGCGTATCTGTGCGACGTGCTCCGCTTCCCCGCCCCGGGTGCGGACATCGACCGGATGCTGGACCAGAACCGCCGCCTGTACGACAAGGCGGTCGCGCTGGGCGCCAAGCGGTATCTGGTGGGCGCGATCCCGGACATGACCCCGGCGGACTGGCGGGCCCACTTCGGCATCCGCTGGAAGGTCCTCGTCGCGGCGAAGCGGCGCTACGACCCGGCGGGCATCCTCACCCCCGGTCAGGGCTTCTTCGGCTGATCCGGGACGCCCCGGGCCCCGGCCGGCGAGACCCAGACCGCCACCCGGAACACCCCGACAGGAGAAATCGGCATGACAGTTTACGACTTGATCGACGAGGCGATCGTGGACGCTCCGCCAGAGGCGGTGTGGGAGGCGCTGATCGCCGAGTTCCGCGGCGCCGGCCGCTGGTGGGTGCCGGCCAACACCTTCGCCACCGTGTCCGGTTCGCCGGACGAGGTGGGCGGCGAGGTCGCGGTCACGGTGCACACCAAGGGCGTCGACAAGGGCGGCCCGAAGCTGCGGTTCACCGCGCGCACCCGGGCCGTCGAGCCCCGGCGGCTGCTGTCGGTCGACTATGTGTCCGGGGTGTTCCGGGGCACCAGCGACTTCTACGTCGAACCGCTCGACGGGGGCCGTACCAAGGTCGGCATGCACTTCGTGGGCCGGCCGAACGGCTTCCTGAAGGTCCTCGCGAAGGTCGCCGACATCGGCGCGGAGCACTCCACCGCCACCAGCGAGGCGTTCGTCCGGCTCGGGCGGATTCTCGCGGCGGAGAGCGCTCCGGCCGTACGGTCCGGTGCGGCGGCGGAGGTCCGGAAGCTGGAGGGCAGTACCCGATGACGACGGTGGCCGCCGCACCGGCGACCGAGACGCAGGTGCGCACCGACGACGGGGCCCGCCTGGCGGTGTCCGTCCTGCCGCCGCTCACGCCACCGACCGGCGTGACCGTGGTGCTGGTCCACGGCTGGGGCGCGTCGCGCCGGGTGTGGAGCACGGTGGCCGACCGGCTGATCCGCCTCGGGCACCGCGTCGTCTCCTACGACCTCCGGGGCCACGGCGCCTCCTCGCAGGGCGCCGAGCCCTTCGGGATCACCCGGCTCGGGGCGGACCTGGCCGCGGTCCTCGCCCATGTGGAGGCGCCGGACGCCGTCGTCGTCGGGCACTCCGGGGGCGGGTTCGCCGCCCTGTCGTACGCCGCGTCGGAGGACCGGAACGCCGGCGCGCTCAGCGGCCTGGTGCTGCTGGCCACGGCGGCGCACGACCAGGAGACCCCGGACAGCGAGGTCCGCATGATGGGCAGCGCGCTCTTTCAGCGGGCCGTCTCCCGGCCGGCCCTGGGCCGCAGGCTCCTCGGCCAGAACATGCTCGGCCCGAAGCCGGACCGGCGGCTGAGCGAGGTGAACCGCCAGATGTTCGCCGCGGCCGGCCCCGCGATGCGCGCGGAGGCGTTCCGTTCCTCCCGGGGCATGGACCTGCGCGAGGCCCTGGTATCGGTGACCGTCCCGGCGGTGGTCCTCGCGGGCACCGCCGACAAGGTGATCGCCCCGAATCTCGGCCGCGTCGTCGCGGAGGCCCTGCCCCGGGCCCGCTTCGAGGAGGTCCCGGACGCGGGGCACATGCTGCCCCTGGAGGCACCGCAGACGGTGGTGGGTGCGGTCAGCGAGCTGACGCGCGATCACGGATAGCTCCGCGACGCGTGCGTGCGGAAGGGCGGCCGGCCCCGGACGGGGGCCGGCCGCCCTTCCGTGTGTGCGCAGGCGGGCCGAAAACGGTGGCTCAGGCTCGCGCCCGCAGCGTGAGCGCCCGCCCCAGGCACGCGAGGGCCGCCGTGCAGGCCAGGGTGCGGGCGGCGTTGGCCGGGGTCCAGGCGCCTCGGAAACGGTCGCGGATCGCGGTGAGCTCGGGGCCCGACGCCTCCGCGGTCAGGCGGGCGAGCCGGCGGTTGAGGGGGATGTTGACCTTCATCGTGACGGCGACGGCCGCCGAGTAGAGGGCGAGGGCGGCCCAGGTCCAGCGGGCGGCGCGGGTGTGGCCCAGGCGGCGGAGGGAGATGCCGGAGATTCCGGTGGCGAGGAACGCCCCGAAGAAGACGAGGCCGAAGAAGCCGTTCTCGATGGCGTCGTTGATGTGGCCCATGGCGCTCGCGAAGGCCGCGTCGTCGGTGCGGTCGAGCCCGGGCATGACGGAGACGTCGAACGCGAAGTACAGCCCCGCGCTCAGCCCCATGGCGATGGTGGCCGCGTACAGGGAGGCTTCGGTGCGTCCGCCCTGCCCGGCCGGGAGGGAGGTGGTCGGCGCGGTCATGGCTTCTCCTCGGGGAGCGATGCGGTGCGCAGTACAGGGGCGAGCAGGCGTTCGTAGCGGCGGCGCAGCACCGTCCGGCCGAGCAGCCGTACCGGTGGCGGAATGGTGACGGTGACGTGGGCCACGGAGGCCGGGTCCGCCCCGTCGAACATCCAGGGCTGGAGGCGGGAGAGCACGCCGGGCGGCGCGGTCCGCAGCAACCGCCGTTCCACGGACGCGTACCGCGTGGCGCCGAGCGCGGTGAAGGCGGGGAAGGCGATGCGCTCCTCGGCGGCGAGGTGGTCGCGCAGGACGGCGGCGAAGGCGTCGGCCGCGGGGCGCAGCGCCCCGGGGCCGGCGCCCGGGCGGAGCGCGGCGCCGACGGCGTCCATCGCCGCGTCGAGGCGTTGGTGGTCGCCGTCGATGGCGTCGGCCGCCTGGGCGAAGCCGGGGACGGCGCGGCGGAGTTCGGGCCAGAGGACGGCGTCCTCGCTGTGGTGGTGCCAGTCGATCACCTCGCGCAGGCTGTGCCACCAGGTGACCGTCCCGCCGGTGCGGGCGCCGGGCCCGGAGCGTGCGACGGCCACGAGGCGGGCGGCGTCGCGGCGCATCGCGAGGTGCATCAGGGCGAATCCATGCAAGTGCCCTGGCAGCGACGGAAGGTGTTCGCTCGTCATCGGTTCGGTAGCGGTCATGGGTGCGGCCTCCTCACGCGAGGGGGTACGGGGACAGGGACGGGCGGCCGCACACGGCGGCCGCCCGTCCCACGGGTCCCGTGTCGGTCAGGCGTTCCAGACGCCGCCGGCGGCGGCGTCCCGGGCGAAGTCGGCGAAGTCCTTCGGCTTGCGGCCGGTGGCCTCCTCGACGCCGTGCACGAGGTGGGCGTTGCGGCCGTCGAGGATCAGCCCGAACAGGTCGGCGAACTCGACGGGGAGCCCGTTCTCCGCAAGGGCCTGGCGGTACTCGTCCACGCTCACGGGGATGTACGTGATGGTGCGGCCGGTCGCCTTGCCCAGCTCCTGGGCGATGTCGCCGAAGCTGAGCAGGCGCGGGCCGGACAGCTCGTACGTCTTGCCGATGTGCTTGTCGTCGGTGAGCGCGGCGACGGCCACATCCGCGATGTCGTCGGCGTCCACGAAGGGCTCCACCGCGTCCCCGGTCGGCAGGACGATCTCGCCGGCCATGACCAGGTCGTAAAAGAAGCTCTCGCTGAAGTTCTGGTTGAACCAGCTGGCGCGGACGACGGTCCAGTCCGCGCCGGACTCCTTCACCTTGTCCTCGCTGACGACCGCGCCCTCCTCGCCGCGCCCGGACAGCAGCACCAGGCGGCGCGCCCCCTTGGCGACGGCGGCCTTCGCGAACGCGCCGACGGTCTCGGCGGCTCCCGGGAAGGCGAGGTCGGGGTAGTAGGTGATGTAGACGGCGCTCACCCCGTCGAGGGCGGCGTCCCAGGTCGCGGGGTCCTCCCAGACGAAGGGGGGCGTGCCGGAGCGCGATCCGATGCGTACGGGGAGCCCTTTGGCGGACAGCCGATCGGCGACCCGCCGCCCGGTTTTGCCCGTGCCGCCGATCACAAGGGTCGTGTTCGTCATGTTCGTCCCGTCTGTCGTGGCCTGCGTGGTGGTGTGGTGCGCGTCGTTCTCGTGACGCGCGTCGTTCTCGTATGAGGGAGTGGGCGCGTGCGGAGGGAAGTGGGGTCCGCACGGTGGCGGCGGTGGCGGCGCTCTCCGGTGGGGGGATGGCTGCGGAAGGACCGTCGGGTACGGCCTTCATCCGCAGCGTAGGCAGCCCCTCGCCGCACGAGCCACGTCACCGGGCCTCGGCTCTAGCGGTTCTCCAGGGGGTCTCTGGGCGATCACCTCGTACGACTGCGGGGGTCAGTAGCGGTAGTGGTCGGGCTTGTACGGGCCGTCGACCTCGACACCGATGTACGCGGCCTGCTCCGGGCGGAGGGTCGTCAGCTTGACGCCGAGGGCGTCGAGGTGAAGGCGGGCGACCTTCTCGTCCAGGTGCTTGGGCAGCACATACACATCGGTCGGGTACTCCTCGGGCTTCGTGAACAGCTCGATCTGCGCCAGCGTCTGATCCGCGAACGAATTGGACATCACGAACGACGGGTGCCCGGTCGCATTCCCCAGATTCAGCAGACGCCCCTCGGACAGCACGATCAGGACCTTGCCGTCGGGGAACGTCCAGGTGTGCACCTGCGGCTTCACCTCGTCCTTGACAATGCCCTCAATGCCCGCCAGACCGGCCATGTCGATCTCGTTGTCGAAGTGACCGATATTCCCGACAATCGCCTGATGCTTCATCCTGGCCATGTCCGAAGCCATGATGATGTCCTTGTTCCCCGTCGTCGTGACGAAGATGTCCGCCTGCTCCACCACGTCGTCCAGGGTCGCGACCTGGTAGCCATCCATCGCCGCCTGGAGGGCGCAGATCGGGTCGATCTCGGTGACGATCACGCGGGCGCCCTGGCCCCGAAGGGACTCCGCGCAGCCCTTGCCGACGTCGCCGTAGCCGCAGACCACGGCGGTCTTCCCGCCGATCAGGACGTCCGTGGCGCGGTTGATGCCGTCGATCAGCGAGTGGCGGCAACCGTACTTGTTGTCGAACTTCGACTTCGTCACCGCGTCGTTCACATTGATCGCGGGGAAGAGAAGGGTGCCCTCGCGGTGCATCTCGTACAGCCGGTGCACACCCGTCGTGGTCTCCTCCGTCACACCACGGATCTCCGAGGCCAGCTGCGTCCACTTCTGCGGGGACTCACCCAGCGTGCGGTTCAACAGCGTCAGGATCTGCGCGAACTCCTCACTGTCCGCCGTCGCCGGGTCCGGAGCCGCACCCGCCTTCTCGAACTCGACACCCTTGTGCACCAGGAGCGTGGCGTCACCACCGTCGTCCAGGATCATGTTCGGACCACCGGTCGGCGTGTTCGGCCAGGTCAACGCCTGCTCCGTGCACCACCAGTACTCCTCCAGCGACTCACCCTTCCAAGCAAACACCGGCACACCCGCCGGCGCCTCGGGAGTGCCATTCGGGCCGACCGCGATGGCGGCGGCCGCGTGGTCCTGGGTCGAGAAAATGTTGCAGGACGCCCAACGCACCTCGGCGCCAAGAGCGACCAGGGTCTCGATCAGCACCGCCGTCTGCACGGTCATGTGCAACGAACCGGTGATGCGGGCACCGGCCAGCGGCTGCGCGGCGGCGTACTCCTTGCGGATCGACATCAGACCGGGCATCTCGTGCTCGGCCAAGGTGATCTCCTTCCGCCCGAAAGCGGCGAGGGAGAGATCGGCGACCTTGTAATCGAAGGTCTCAACTGGCATGGAGGCTCCTAGTGCTCATGACGTTGCGGTGGATGTCGAGGGTCGCCGTCGATTTGTTCAGCGTGATGTAGTGCAGCCCGGGAGCGCCTTCGGCGAGCAGCCGGTCGGCCATCAGCGTCGCGTGGGCCACGCCGATCTCGTACGCGATGTCGGGCCGGTGCTGCGCGGCTTCCAGGCGGTGCGCCAGGTCCTCGGGGAACGCGGCGTCGGAGAGTTCCGCGAAGCGGCGGATCTGCCGGACGTCGGTGGCCGGCATGATCTCCGGGATGATCGGGGTGGTACAGCCCGCCGCCGCGACCCGGTCCCGCAGCCGCAGGTAGTCCTCCACGTCGAAGAACATCTGCGTGATGGCGTAGTCGGCACCGGCGCGGCACTTGGCGACGAAGTGCCGGATGTCGCTCTCCCAGTCCGGTGAGCGCGGGTGCCGCTCGGGGAAGGCGGCGACCCCGATGGTGAAGTCCCCCAGCGAGCGGACGAGTTCGACCAGCTGGTAGGCGTGGTGGAAGCCGTCCGGATGCGCGGTCCACTCCCCCTTGGGGTCGCCGGGCGGGTCGCCCCGCAGGACCAGTACGTCCCGCACCCCGGCGTCCGCGTACTGGCCGATGATGTGCCGCAGCTCGGCCACCGAATGCCCGACTGCGGTCAGGTGGGCGACGGGCCTCAGGGTCGTCTCGGTCACCAGGCGCTTGGTGACGTCGATGGTGCGGTCCCTGGACGACCCGCCCGCGCCGTAGGTGACGGACACGAAGTCGGGGCCCAGCGGCTCCAGGCGGCGGATGGCCTGCCACAGGGTCCGTTCGCCCTGGGCGGTGCGGGGCGGGAAGAACTCGAAGGAGAACGTCGGACGGTCCATCACCAGGTCCATCACCGGCCACCCCCGGCCCGTCCCGCGTTGAAGTACGACGCCTCGGGGTGGTGGACGACGATGGCGTCGGTGGACTGCTCCGGGTGGAGCTGGAACTCCTCGGACAGGTGCACCCCGATCCGCTCCGGCCGCAGCAGGTCCGCGATCTTGGCGCGGTCCTCCAGGTCGGGGCAGGCCGGGTAGCCCAGCGAGTAGCGGCAGCCCTGGTACTCGGTGCGCAGCATGCCGTCCAGGCCCTCGGGTTCGCGGTCGGCGATCCCGAGTCCGGCGCGGACGCGTGCGTGCCAGTACTCGGCCAGGGCCTCCGCCAGCTGCACGGAGAGACCGTGGAGTTCGAGGTAGTCGCGGTACGAGCCGGAGGCGAAGAGCTCCGCGGTGGCCTCGCCGATCTTCGAGCCGACGGTCACGATCTGGAACCCGACGACGTCCGGCTCACCGGACTCCTCGGGCCGGAAGAAGTCCGCCAGGCACAGATGCCGGCCGCGCGACTGGCGCGGGAAGGTGAACCGGGTCCGTTCGTGCCCGTGCTCGTCCAGGACGATCAGGTCGTCGCCCTTGGACACGCACGGGAAGTAGCCGTGCACGACGGCCGCTTCGAGCAGGTTCTCCGTACGCAGCCGGTCCAGCCACATCCGCAGCCTCGGCCGGCCCTCCGCCTCGATCGTGTCGCCCTTCAGCCCCCACTGGCCCTTGAACAGGGCGGCCTCGTCCAGCCAGGAGGTGTACTCCTTGTGCGGGATGCCCTTGACGACCCGGCTGCCCCAGAACGGCGGGGCGGGGACCGGGTTGGTGACGGAGACGTCCGACCGGCCGACGTCCGCCGGCTCCTCAAGCTTCGGCTCCCTCAGCGGTACGCGGCGCTGCTTGAGCGGAGGCAGGGTGGCGCCGGGCACGCCGCGCTTGACGGCGATCAGCGCGTCCATGAGGCGCAGGCCCTCGAAGGCGTCGCGCGCGTAGCGCACCTCGCCCTCGTAGATCTCGTGGAGGTCCTGTTCGACGTAGGCGCGGGTGAGGGCGGCGCCGCCGAGGATGACCGGGTAGTCGGCGGCCAGCTTGCGCTGGTTCAGCTCCTCCAGGTTCTCCTTCATGATCACCGTGGACTTGACGAGGAGCCCGGACATCCCGATGACGTCCGCCTTGTGCTCGGCGGCCGCGTCGAGGATGGCCGAAACGGGCTGCTTGATGCCCAGGTTGACCACGTTGTAGCCGTTGTTGGAGAGGATGATGTCGACCAGGTTCTTGCCGATGTCGTGGACATCACCGCGGACCGTGGCCAGCACGATCGTGCCCTTGCCCTCCTCGCCCTCGGCCCGCTCCATGTGCGGTTCCAGATACGCCACCGCGGCCTTCATGACCTCGGCGGACTGGAGGACGAACGGCAGCTGCATCTGCCCGGAGCCGAACAGCTCGCCGACGACCTTCATGCCGTCCAGCAGCGTGTCGTTGACGATGTCCAGGGCCTTACGGGTGGTCAGCGCCTCGGCGAGGTCGTCCTCCAGGCCGTTCTTCTCGCCGTCGATGATGCGGCGCTTGAGGCGCTCGTCCAGCGGCAGGGCGGCCAGCTCCTCGGCCTTGCCCTCCTTGAGCGACTTCATGTTGACGCCCTCGAACAGCTCCATGAGCCGCTGGAGGGGGTCGTAACCCTCGGCACGCCGGTCGTAGACCAGATCGAGCGCGACCTTGACCTGCTCCTCCTCCAGACGGGCGATCGGCAGGATCTTCGACGCATGCACGATCGCCGAGTCCAGACCCGCCTTCACGCACTCGTCCAGGAACACCGAGTTCAGCACGACACGGGCGGCCGGGTTCAGACCGAAGGAGATGTTGGAGAGGCCCAGGGTCGTCTGCACATCCGGGTGGCGCTTCTTCAACTCACGGATCGCCCCGATGGTGGCGATGCCGTCCTTGCGGGACTCCTCCTGACCGGTGCAGATGGTGAACGTCAGCGTGTCGATGAGGATGTCCGACTCCTGGATGCCCCAGTTGCCCGTCAGATCCGCGATCAGCCGCTCGGCGATGGCCACCTTGTGCTCAACGGTGCGGGCCTGGCCCTCCTCATCGATCGTCAGCGCGATCAGCGCGGCACCGTGCTCCGCAGCCAGCTCGGTGACCTTGACGAAGCGCGACTCGGGCCCGTCCCCGTCCTCGTAATTCACCGAGTTGACGACGGCCCGTCCGCCCAGCCGTTCCAGGCCGGTGCGCAGCACGTCCACCTCGGTGGAGTCCAGCACGATCGGCAGGGTCGACGCGGTCCCGAGGCGTCCCGCGAGCTCGTCCATGTCGGCAACCCCGTCGCGGCCCACGTAGTCGACGCACAGGTCGAGCATGTGCGCGCCCTCGCGGACCTGTTCGCGGGCCATCTCCACGCAGTCGTCCCAGCGGCCTTCGAGCATGGCCTCGCGGAACTTCTTCGACCCGTTGGCGTTCGTACGCTCACCGATCGCCAGATACGCCGTGTCCTGACGGAACGGCACCGTCTGGTAGAGCGACGCGGCGCCCGGCTCCGGCTGCGGGGTGCGGTCCGGCGGCACCGTGCCGCGTACCCGCTCCACCACCGCCCGCAGGTGGTCCGGCGTCGTCCCGCAGCAGCCGCCCACCAGCGACAGGGCGTAGTCCCGTACGAACGCCTGCTGCGCGTCCGCCAGGCCGTCGGGCCCGAGCGGGAAGTGGGCGCCGTCCGCGCCCAGCACCGGCAGACCGGCGTTGGGCATGCACATCAGCGGGGTCGCCGAGTGGCGGGCCAGGTGGCGCAGGTGCTCGGTCATCTCGGCCGGACCGGTCGAGCAGTTCAGGCCGATGAGGTCGATGCCCAGCGGCTCCAGGACCGTGAGCGCCGCGCCGATGTCCGAGCCGAGGAGCATCGTCCCGGTCGTCTCGAAGGCGAGCGAGCAGATCAGCGGGACCCGGACCCCCGTCGCGTCCATCGCGCGGCGCGCGCCGACCAGTCCGGCCCTGGTCTGGAGGAGGTCCTGGGTCGTCTCCACGATCAGCGCGTCGGCGCCGCCGGCGAGCAGCCCTTCGGCGTTCGCCTGGAAGCCGTCCCGGATCGTGGCGTACCGGATGTGACCGAGCGAGGGCAGCTTGGTGCCGGGGCCCATGGAGCCGAGGACCCACCGCTGTTCGCCGGTGGACGCGGTGAAGGCGTCGGCGACCTCGCGGGCGATGCGCGCACCGGACTCGGACAGCTCGTGGACCCGCTCGGGGATGTCGTACTCGCCGAGCGCCGCCGTGTTGGCCCCGAAGGTGTTCGTCTCGACGCAGTCCACGCCCACCGCGAAATACGCCTCGTGGACCGAGCGCACGATGTCCGGCCGGGTCACGTTCAGGACCTCGTTGCACCCTTCCAGCTGCTGGAAGTCCTCAAGGGTCGGGTCCTGGGCCTGGAGCATGGTGCCCATCGCGCCGTCGGCCACCACCACCCGGGTGGCGAGCGCGTCCCGGAGCGCGGCGACCCGCTCCCCCGCGGTCATGACGCACCGCCCAGGACGGGGGCGAGCGCGGCCGCCGCCTCGGAGCCGTACTGCCGCCGCAGGATGTCCAGCAGCCGCCCGGCCTCCGGCTCGTACGCCTGGGACCCCACGGCGGCGAGCGCCAGCGAGGCGACCGCGCAGCCGAGGCGCGCCGCCTGCTCAGGTCCGGTGCCCCGGACCGTGGCGGCGAGGAAGCCCGCGCGGAACGCGTCGCCCACCCCGGTCGGGTCGGCGGTCTCGACGCCCGCGACGGCCGGCACGGTCAGGGCGGGGGCACCGGCGCTCTCGATGCGGACGCCGCCCGCGCCGAGCGTGGTGACCCAGCTGCCGACGCGGCCCAGCACGTCGTCGCGGTCCCAGGAGGCGCGTTCCAGCAGGAGCGCCGCCTCGTACTCGTTGGTGAACAGCCACCGGGCGCCGTCGACCAGTTCGCGCACCTCGTCACCGGTGAGGCGGGCGAGCTGCTGGGAGGGGTCGGCGGCGAAGGGGACGCCGAGGGTCCGGCAGGCCGCGGTGTGCCGGAGCATGGCGGCCGGGTCGTCGGGGGCGACGAGGACGAAGCCGACGCCGCCGGCCCGGGCCGCCTCAGCCGTCAGGTCGATCTCCCGGGCCTCCGCCATGGCGCCCGCGTAGAACGCCGCGATCTGGTTGTCGTCCCGGTCGGTGATGCACGAGAAACGGGCGGTCTGCCGCTCGTCGCTCACCCGCACCGCACCGGTGTCGACGCCGTGCTCCTTGAGCCACACCTCGTACGTGGCGAAGTCGCTGCCGACGGCGCCGACCAGCAGCGGATCAAGTCCGAGCGAGCCGAGCCCGAAGGCGATGTTGGCCGCCACTCCGCCGCGCCGCACCTCCAGGTCGTCCACGAGGAACGAAAGCGACACATGGGCGAGCTGGTCGGCGATGAGCTGGTCCGCGAACCGGCCCGGGAAGACCATCAGGTGATCGGTGGCTATGGAGCCTGTCACCGCGATACGCATTCGAACTCCTGTCCCTGTCAACTGGGCCGGTGGACGCGGTCAGAGACCGGCGGCGGCCTTGAGCTGCTCGACGCGGTCGGTGCGCTCCCAGGTGAAGTCGGGCAGCTCGCGGCCGAAGTGCCCGTAGGCGGCGGTCTGCCGGTAGATGGGGCGCAGCAGGTCCAGGTCGCGGATGACGGCGGCCGGGCGCAGGTCGAAGACCTCGCGGATGGCGCTCTCGATCCGGGCCTGTGCGACCTTCGCGGTGCCGAAGGTCTCCACGAAGAGACCGACCGGCTCCGCCTTGCCGATCGCGTACGCGACCTGGACCTCGCAGCGGGTGGCGAGGCCGGCGGCGACGACGTTCTTGGCGACCCAGCGGGTCGCGTACGCCGCCGAGCGGTCGACCTTCGACGGGTCCTTGCCGGAGAAGGCGCCGCCGCCGTGCCGGGCGTAGCCCCCGTACGTGTCGATGATGATCTTGCGGCCGGTGAGGCCGGCGTCGCCCATCGGGCCGCCGATCTCGAAGCGGCCGGTCGGGTTGACCAGGAGCCGGTAGTCGTCGGTCTCCAGCTTGATGCCCTCGTCGGCGAGTTCGTTCAGGACGTGCTCGACGACGTGCTCGCGGATGTCGGGGGCCAGCAGGCCGTCCAGGTCGATGTCCGCGGCGTGCTGGCTGGAGACGACGACGGTGTCCAGGCGGACCGGGCGGCTGCCCAGGTAACCGATCGTCACCTGGGTCTTGCCGTCGGGGCGCAGATAGGGGACGGTGCCGTTCTTGCGTACCTCGGTGAGGCGCCGCGAGAGCCGGTGCGCGAGATCGATCGGCAGCGGCATCAGGCTCGGCGTCTCGTCGCACGCGTAGCCGAACATGAGCCCCTGGTCGCCGGCGCCCTGCTGGTCGAGCGTGTCGTCGCCGGAGCCGTCGACGCGCTTCTCGTACGCCGTGTCGACGCCCTGCGCGATGTCCGGGGACTGCGCGCCGATGGAGACGGAGACCCCGCAGGAGGTGCCGTCGAAGCCCTTGGCGGAGGAGTCGTAGCCGATGTCGAGGATGGCCTGGCGCACGATGCCCGGCACGTCCGCGTACGCCGATGTCGTCACCTCGCCCGCGATGTGGACCTGTCCGGTCGTGATCAGGGTCTCCACCGCGACGCGGGAGCCCGGGTCCTGGGCGAGGAGCGCGTCCAGGATCGCGTCGCTGATCTGGTCGGCGATCTTGTCGGGGTGTCCCTCGGTCACGGACTCCGAGGTGAACAGACGTGTCGTCATGACTCTCCTGAGGTGTGAGGTGGGGCGGTTGGCGGTGACCGCGGCGGTCACCGGATGCGGCGGACCACCGCTTCGAGGGTGTGGGCGAAGGCCCCGGCCGGTGTGGCGGTGCCGGTGAGGACCACTCCGGGCGGCCGGGAACCGGCGGCGACGAGCTGTCCGGCGAGCGCGTGGGCACGCTCGCCGCCCCCGCAGAACGCACCGAGCACCAGGGGGCCGCCGAGGCCGGTCAGCGCCCCCACCACGGCGTCGTCGGCCGGGGCCGAGGCGTCCGCGTACGGCGGCGGCCGCAGCAGCACCACGGCCTCCGGCCCCCGGTAGGCGTAGGCGACCCGGGTCAGCGCGGACAGCGGGGTGCCCGGCGCCCGGACCAGGCAGACGGTGCCGGTGCCGGGGTGCGCGGCGGGGCGCAGCTCCGTCAGGGCGGCCCCGCGCCGGGCGCCCGGCCGGCCGCGCGGTGTCCGGTCCGGCGGTCCGGCGAGGAGCGCGAGCGCCCCGCCGACCGTCGTCGCGGGCGTCGCCGTGCGCGGCAGTTCGCGCAGGGCGTGCGCGGTCCTGGTCAGCAGGTCCTCGGCCTGGGCGAGACCCGTCCCGAGACAGGTCGCGGTGAGCACGAGGCCCCCTTCGTCGTCCCGGTGGGCGACGAGCGTGAGCGGGAATCCGGTGCGCGCGCCCAGCGTGTCCGGGGTGCTGACGCGGACGCCGAGCGCGGCGAGCGCGGGTGCGAGGTCGCCGGGCGGGCGCGGCCGGTTCTCGAAGACGACGAGGCTGCCGGTGCGCGGGACGGCGGGGGCCGCGTCCGGGGTCGCGTTCGGGGTCGCGTTCGGGGCCGCAGTCGCGACCACGTCCGGCGCCGCGCGGCCGCCAGGGCGGGTCCAGGACCGTATACGCCCCTGCGACACCCACTCGTACCCGGCCACGTCCAGGGCCTGGTCGCGCAGGCGGGCCGGGAGTTCGGCGAGCGGAGCGTACGGGTGGACGCCGGCGGTCATCGGCAGCGGGTTGCGCAGGGCGGCGGGCAGCCGTTCGACGCCGTCGAGGAGGATGCCCCGGCCGGAGACCGCCGCGCTGAAGCCGATGTCGGCCGCGCCCTCGTGGCCGCCGGCCCGGTAGAGGGCCAGCGCCCACACGGCGTGCAGAGCACTGCTCTCGGGGCAGCCGAGGCCCCCCGCCCAGGCGGCGAGCCGTTCGCTCTCCTCGGGCGTGATCCGGGTGCGGACCTGGCCGCTGCCGTCGCCGGCGGGCGGCAGCGTGGCGGGGGGACCGGGCGGGGCGTCGCGCCAGAACTCGCGGGCCGGGGCGGTGTCCTGGGCCGCGAGCCAGCGCGTGTAGTCGCCGAGGTCGGGGCGGCGGGCGCCGCCGGGCAGCTCACCGCCCGCCAGGTAGGCGCGGTAGAACTCGTGCAGCAGCAGCCGCACGCTCCAGTCGTCCAGGAGCGCGGGGTGGAAGCTCAGCAGGACGCGGGTGCTGCCCGCCGCGTCCGGGCCGCCGCCCAGGAAGGTGACGCGCAGCGGTCCCGGGCGGCGCGGGTCGAGTCCCCGGCGCCGGTCGGCCTCGACCAGCGCGTGCCAGTCGACGCTGCCGTACGGGAAGCGCAGCACTTCGGGCCCGGCGCCCTCATGGCAGACGATCCACGGCTCGGGCCCCTCCTCGAAGGCGGCCCGCAGCACGCTCTCCCGTTCGGCGACGGACTGCCAGGCGGCGGCGAGCCGTTCCGGGTCGAGCGGCCCGGACCAGGTGACCGCGAGCTGTTCGCACCAGCCCTCGGCGCCGGGGTGCGCGTCCGCGTCCGCGAGGAGTTCGCGTTGCAGCGGGGTCGGCTCGATCCGGGGCGCGGGCCCGGGGCCGCTCTCCGCGACGGTGAGCAGGTCGGCGAGAAGCCCGGCGGGGAAGGGCGCGGCGGCGGGCCCGTCCGGGGTCAGGCGCAGGGTGTGGTGTCCGTCGTCGCCGGGTTCCAGGCTCGGCCGCCAGGCGGGGGCGGGGTGCGTCACGAGCCGGGCCAGGCGGTCGAGGGCGGCTTCGACGCGGTGCGGGTCCACGGGGCCGCGCAGCTCCAGGACGGGTGCGGCCGGGTCCGGCCCGTCGAGGCCGAGGACGACGGTCATCGGGCCGCCGGGGGTGGCCCGGGCGGAGGCGGTGGGCGAGGAGTGGTCGGTGGTCATCGTCCTGCGGGGCACGCATGCGGGAGCGCGGCGGACCGGCTGCGGCGCGCATGCGGGAGACCCCCTCCCTCCCCTCTGTCGGCGAATGCGGAACGAGTATGCGAGGGCCCGCCCACACGGGACCGACACGGCACCGACACGGCGGTGGTCCGGTGGTGGGGCGCCGTGGTCCCGCACGGTTCCGTCGGGGAGGCGGCCGGGCCCGTACCGTACGCGGGCGTACGAAGGCCCCGCGTCGCCCTCCAGCGGGACTGGACGCGGGGCCGAGCGGGGCACGATTCAGCCGAGGAGTTCGGTTACCGCCCCCGCGAAACCCGTGTCGAGCATGGTGCGGACCGTCGTGTCGGCGGAGCCGGCCAGGCCGGTGTCGTGGCAGGCGACGCTGAGCATGTACCGCCCGCCCAGGACCCGGTGGGTGGCGAACGCCCAGTCGCCGTCGGCGGCGGGCCGGCCGTCGGGCGCGAGGAGTTCACCGCCGCCCTCGGCGAAGCCGAATTCGGTGAAGTCGAGCCGCAGCCCCTGCCCGAGCGCCTTGGTGTACGCCTCCTTGAGCGTCCACAGCCGCAGCAGCCGCGCCGCCCGCTCGCCCTCCGGAAGGTGTTCCAGCGCCCCGCGCTCGGCGGGCGTCAGTACGTGTCCCTGGAGCAGGTCGTACGACATGGGCCGGGTGGCGGGTTCGACGTCGACGCCGATCCGGCCGTTGCGGCTGATGCCGACGGCGATCATGTCCTCGGTGTGGGTGAGGCTCACGTCGATCTGGTCGAGGCTGCGCAGGTAGGGCCGGCCGCCGATCCGGTACGCCAGGTCGAGTTCGGCCGGTGCGGTGCGCAGGGCGGCGGCGGCCGTGTACTTGGTGACGAGGCGGGAGGCGAGGAACCGGTAGCGGAGGGTCGGGTCCTGGGTGCGCCGGTAGCGCTGCCAGTCGCCGCCGAGCAGTTGCCGCAGCGCAGGACGGGTGACGGCCGCCCCCAGCCACTCGCCCCAGGTGGTGTGGACGACGGCGTTGCCCCGGCGGTCCATGGCCTCGCGCACCAGGTGCCAGGGCGCGCCGGGCCCCGCGACGTGCAGGGGTGCGCTGATCCGCCCGGCACCGGGCGCGGGGATGCCGGTCATGGCCTGCCTTCGTACGGGAGCGCGTCGAGGTCGTAGCCCAGTCCCTGGCCATGACGGCGGATCAGCTCGGCGAGCACCTGGTCCTGAACGCCGTCGGGCAGGGCGGGCACCGGGATGCCGAGGCGCTGCCCGGCCCGGGTGAGGGCGAGCACGGCCCAGGCGGGGTCGGCCAGGAACGGGTCGGTGCCGTCCTGGCCCTCCCGGACGGCGAGCACGGCCGCGGCGCCGACGATCCGGCTGTAGCGGTCGCTGAGCCGGACGACGGCCGGGTCGGCGAGGGCGGCGGGACCGGCCGGGATGCGGCGGCACTGGGCGCGCAGCCCGCGCAGCTCGGTCGCGAACGCCTCGGCGAGCCCGGCCAGCGCGCCGGTGTGCCCGCCGGCCTCGCGGAACGGGGCGAGCCGTTCGGCGGTCGCGACGAGCGAGGCGGCCATGAAGTCGCCGCCGCCCGCGATGCCGAGGAGCCGGTAGTCCAGGTGGGGCAGCGCGGCGCCGGCGGTGAACAGCTCGGCGGGCGGCTCCGGTTCGGCGAACCAGGAGCGTTCGGCGAGGCCGCGCAGCTGGGGCACCAGGACCGACTGGCAGGAGGCGCTTCCGGCGTGCCCGAGCCCGGCGACGGGAAGGTCGCGGCCGAGCTTGCCGAGTGCCCCGTACGCGGGGCTCGTGTGGTCGTAGCCGCGGGCGCCGAGCACCGTGGCGAGCTCTTCCAGGTTCTCCCGCAGCAGTTCGGGCACCACGTATTTGACGGCGGCGGCGAAGAGGTGGGCGCTCGCGGGCAGCAGGCTGAGGGCGCGCAGGACGGTGGTGGACATCGCGTCGCAGGCCAGCAGGTCGGCGAAGACCCCGGTGAGCGGCTTGTGCCAGCGCCGGGCGACCCCGCTCGCGCGGCCCTCCGTCGCGGCGCGCGCCGCGGAGTGCAGGACCGTTCCGGCGGCGGCGGTGACGAGCCCGCAGATCAGGCTCCGGTTCACCTGGAAGGCGCGCAGGGCGATACCGGCCCCGTCGCCGGGGTGCCCGACCAGCGCGTCCTCGGGCACGGGCAGCTCGTCGAGTTCGAGGCCGGAGAAGAGGGCCCCGCGCATCCCGGTGCTCTCCACCCGGGGCAGGTGGCGCAGGCGGTCCGGGTCCTGTCCGGCCGGGTCGAGCAGCAGGACGGAGTGGCTGCGCGGGCCGGGGGCCTCGTCGGTGCGGGCGTAGACGATGTGGAGGTCGGCGCGTGACGCGTTGAGGATGACGTCCTTGCGGCCGCTGATCAGGCGGCCGCCGGGGGCCGGGCGGGCGGTGAACTCGTGGCGCAGGATGGCGTTGGCGTGGGCGAGTTCGTGGTGCAGGATCGCGATCCGGCCGCCGCCGAGCAGCAGCCGGGCGGTCGCGCGGCGCTGTGCCTCGTCCCCGGCCGCCCACACCGCGCCCGCCGCGAACAGCGAGATGAGGCCGTGTCCCATGCCGAGGCCCAGGTCGCGCCGGAACACCGGCCGCATGGCCCGGGCCAGCAGATCGGCGCGGGTGAGCAGGCCGCCCAGGGCAGCGGGCACGAATTCGGCGCCGGTCCCCGCCTCGGTGAGCAGGGCTTCGGTCGCCTCGGGCGGGGTGCTGCGGGCGTCGGCGTCGAACAGGGCGGCGAACCCGTGCGGGTTGCCGGGGTCGTAGGGGTCGCCGAGCCGTGCTTCCAGGCGGCGCGCCCGGTCGAGGGCGTCCGCGTCGTCCGTGCGGCCGGGGGCGGTGGTGGAGGAGGGGGCGGGGTGCCCGGGGGTCTCTGCGAGGGTGGTCATGACGGCGGCGTCCGCCTCCTTCGTCGTACGGGCACGGGGTGCGGGTGGGCGTGGCTCGACCCTGCGGGCGGCCGCTCGCGACGCGGTGGAGAACGGCTCGGGAACCGCTCCACGACGGGTCCGGACGGTCGGCGCCCCGTCACAGCATGCGGATCGCGGTCTCCGCGTGCCGCTTCGCCAGGTTGAGCGTGGCCGTGGAATTGCGGCCCAGCGCCTCACGTACGTAACGGCGGGCCCGGGGCAGTCCGGCGCCCGCGCCGAGGACCTGTTCGACGGCGGTCTCGCGGAGGACGACGGTGTGCTGGGAGACGACGGTGACGCCGGTCGCGTCGGGCACCACGGACCACTCGCCGGTGTGCGCCTCCATCAGGGCGGGGGTGGCGGTCTGCTTGTAGACGATGCGCCCGGCGTGCGGGAAGCAGATGCGGACGGACTCGGTGGTGTGCGTACCGCCGTCGGCGGTGACGGTGTCCATCGCCATGACCTGGACACCGGGGGCCGGTTCGGTGAAGTCGAGGCGCGAGACGTGCGGGACCAGCTCGGGCCAGTCGCCGATGCGGTACAGGAAGTCGTAGACCAGCTCGGCGGGGCCGTGGACGCGCACCGAGTCCTCGAAGGACAGGACAAGGTCGTCCAGCAGGGTCCAGCGCTCCGCGATCCCCTTCAGACTTGCCAGCTCCGCCCGGGAGTTGGTGTCGCACGCGGTCTCGACCCAGGCCACATCGCCGGGGCGGTCCCCGGCGACGGTGAAGTCGTGCAGCAGGACCAGCCGGGTCCCGCCGCCGGGGCGCTCCTCGACGATCCAGGTGCCCTCCATGGTCTCGACCGGGGCCTGCGGCCGGGTCTGCCGGAAGGTGATGCGGCGCGCCGCCGGGTCCTGGGTGCGCTCGGAGAGCCAGGACCGCACGTCGCCGTTGGCGGTCGCCCACATGCGCAGCCGCTCGTCGCGGCCGTCGAATTCCAGGCGTTCCACGTGCACGTTGGGCGGGAAGAACAGCGGCCAGCGCTCGGCGTCCGCGATCAGCCCGTAGACGACGCCCGGCTGGGCGTCCACGTCGACACTGTGCCTCGTCCGGTGCACACGTACGTCCGACACCACACACCTCTTTCTCGGTTGTTCGTGGACCCCGCCCGCGTGGCGCGGGCGGTCCGGGAGGGTCAGAAGTTGCCCAGGCCGCCGCAGACGTTGAGGGCCTGCGCCGTGATGGAGGCGGCGGGCCCGGACGCCAGGTAGCCGACCAGGGCCGCGACCTCCTCCGGGGTGGAGTAGCGCCCGAGGGGGATCTTCGCCTCGAACCGGGTGAGGACGTCCTCGTCGGTGGTGTCCCAGGCGGCGGCGTACCCCGCGCGCACCCGCTGGGCCATCGCGGTCTCGACGTAGCCGGGGCAGACGGCGTTGACGGTGACCCCGGCCGGCGCCAGTTCGCGGCCGAGCGCCTTGGTGAAGCCGACGACACCGTGCTTGGAGGCGCTGTACGGGGCGCCGAGCAGGACGCCCTGCTTTCCGGCGGTGGAGGCGATGTTGATGATCCGCCCCCGGGTCGCGGCGTCCTGGAGCCCGCCGTTCGCCAGGGCCTCGCGGGTCACCAGGAACACGCTGTTGAGGTTGGTGTCGATGACGTCGTACCAGAGCTCGTCGGTCAGCTCGGCGGTCACCCCGCCGCCGCTGCGCCCGGCGTTGTTGACGAGGACGGTGAGCGGCCCGTACGCGGTGACGGCGGCGCGCACCAGGGCGGCGACGTCCTCGCGGGACCGCACGTCGGCGGCCTGCCCGGACACGTCGAGGCCCTCGTCGCGCAGCGCGTCGACGGTCTCCTTGACGGCCGCGTCCGTACGGGCGCACAGGAAGACGCGGTGTCCGGCGCGGCCGAGCGTACGGACCACTTCCAGCCCGATGCCGCTCGTCCCGCCGGTCACCAGGGCGACGGGACGGGTCTCGGAGGTGGCGGTCATGAGCGGTGCTCCTTCGTGGTGGCCGGGTGTACGGGGACGGCGCGCGGCTCCACACGGGCCGGCAGCGCGAGCGGGGCGGACGGCCCGACGGGCGCGAGGGCCCGGTCGAGCGCGGTCCGGCTGAGCACGGGGCCGCGCGCGGCGACGTATCCGTCGGGGCGCACCAGGAGCCAGGAGCCGGGGCGCAGGCCCAGCGCGGTGCACAGCGCGGCGCCGGGGTCGGCGAGCGGTGCGGGGCCTTCGGACCCGTCGGTGCGGCCGCCGAGGGTGCGTACGGAGAGCCATTCGCCGTACTGGGCGGCCGCGGTGACGGCGACGCCCACGGGCACGTCGCCGGGTCCGGTGCCGCCCGCGCCGAGGAGCAGGCTCCAGCGCACGTCCCGCAGCTCGCGCGCGAACGCCTCGCGCACGGTGGGCTCCAGGCCGTCCAGCGCGACGGCCCGGGCGCGGCCGCCCGGGGCGGGCCCGGTGGCGGCGGTCCCCGCAGTGGTGAGCGGGGATGCGCCGTAGCCGATGCGCAGCCCGGACATCCCGCCGAGGACCTTGCGCTGAATGGCGCGGCGCAGCGGGGTGACGTTGCGGACGACGGTGAAGACGACGGGCAGCACGGCCGCGGCGAGCAGGTTCTTCAGCTGCACGAGGACGGTGGCGGTGCGGGTGGAGTCGAGCAGGGCGGCACCGATGGGCACGCGCTCGGCGCCGTAGCTGTCGAGCAACCGGTCCGCCGCGTGGCCCTGTTCGACCTGGGCGAGCTTCCAGGCCAGGTTGTACGCCTCCTGGATGCCGGTGTTCATGCCCTGGCCCGAGGCGGGGCTGTGCACATGGGCGGCGTCGCCCGCGACGAAGACCCGGCCCTCGCGCATCCGGTCGACCCGGCGCTGCTGGAACGTGAAGACGGACGTCCACTCGCTGGGCCCGACACCGACCGGCCGGCCCAGGCCCTTGGACAGCTTCGCGCCGAGGCGTTCCTCGGCACCGGCGGGGTCGCGGTCCGGCACGGTGTCCAGGAGGCGCCAGTGCCCCTCGCGCGCATACGGCACCATCATCAGGGCCTGTCCGCCGGTGTGCGCCCAGTAGATGGTGTCGGGCGGCAGGTCCATCGTGACGGGCACGTCGGCGAGCATCCATGTCTCGCTGCTGGTGCCGGCGAGTTCCAGGCCGAGGAGCTTGCGGACGGTGCTGTGGCCGCCGTCGCACCCGATCAGCCAGGAGGCGTCCGCGGTGCTCCGGGCGCCGTCCGCGTCCTCCAGCGTCACCCGCACCCCGTCCGGGCGCTGGTCGAGGCCGGTGAGCCGCACGCCCCATTCGATGTCGACGCCGAGCCGGGCCACCGCCTCGCGCAGCACGGCCTCCGTTTCGGTCTGGCCGATGATCAGCGTGAAGGGGTACGCGGTGGGCATCGACGCGTAGTCGGCCTGGAGGCGGACCAGGCGGCGGCCCTCGGCGTACATGGTGAAGGCGGCGTTCCGGCGGCCCCGGGCGAGCATGGCGTCCACGACGCCCATCTGGTCGTACGTCTCCAGGGTGCGCGGGTGCGTGGCGACGGCGCGGCTGGTGCGCGCGGGGCCGGGGGCCGCGTCGATCAGGCGGACGCGCAGGCCGCGGCGGGCCAGTTCATGGGCGGCGGTCAGGCCGACGGGGCCGGCGCCCGCGATCAGCACCTGCGGCGGGGCGGCCGGTTCCGTGCCGGAGTTCACCATGGTCGGTCTCCCGGGTCGGGGGCGGACAGTTGGGCGGTCACAGCGCGGCGCTCGCCCGCAGCTTCTGCCGCACGGCACGCCGCTGCGGCTTCCCGGTGGGCGTGCGCGGCACGGTGTCGATCGCCTCGGCGAAGCGGATCCGCTCGAAGCGGCCGAGGCGGTCGTTGGCGCGCTCGGTGATCGCGTCCAGCACGTCGAGGACGCCGTGGCCGTACGGGTCGCCGCCCGTCCCGGCGTCCTCGCGCAGCACGATCCCGGCCCAGACCAGGGCCCCGTGCTCGGGGTCGGGCCAGTCCGCGACCAGGCAGTCGGCGACCCGGGGGTCGTCGGCGAGTATCCGCTCGATGCGGCTGGGCGAGACGATCTCGTTGTCGTACTTGAAGACGTCGGCGAGCCGGTCGACCAGGGTCAGATTGCCCTCGTCGTCCAGGCGGCCGACGTCCCCGGTGGCGAAGAAGCCGTCCGCGTCGACCCGGGCGGGGTGCTCCTCGCCCAGATAACCGGCCATCAGCTGCGGCCCGCGCACCAGGACCTCGCCGGCCGACCAGGGGCCGAGCGGGTGCCGGGTCGTCAGGTCCACGATGCGGCACTCGGTGTCCGCGACGACGGAGCCGACGGTACCGGGGCGGTGGCGGCCGGGCCGCTGGCTGTGCGTGAGCGGGGACAGCTCGGCCATGCCGTATCCCTGGATGACGGGCACGCCGAGCCGTTCCTCCAGGACCCGCGCCGCCTGCGGGCGCAGCGCCGAGCCGCCGGACAGCACGGCGGTCAGCCGCAGCCCGTCCGGCGTGCCGCCCGCCGCCAGGCGCTCGTCGGCGGCCAGGGCGTGCAGCCGGGCGGGCAGCCCGTAGTAGTGCGTGGCCCCCGCGTCGGCGGCGGCGGTGAGCGAGGCGTAGGGGTCGGGGTCCTGGCAGAGGACCTGGCACGCGCCCGCGTACAGGGCCGAGTTCAGGTGCATGACGTGGTAGAGCGGCAGGTGGTTGAGGGTCACCGAAGCGCCGGTCAGGCCGTGCGCTTCGGCGGTCTGCCAGGCGTTGGCGACGACGTTGCGATGGGTCAGCAGGACCCCCTTGGGGGCGCCGGTGGTCCCGGTGGTGAACTGCACGCACGCCACCTCGTCCGGCGATGCGGCGGGCCCGGCGTACGGCCGCGCCCCGGCGATCAGCTCGTGCAGGGGGACGGTGCCTGCGGGGGCCTGCCCGTCGGGGGCGTCCATGACCACGACGGTGCGCAGGGCGGGCAGCCCGGGCGCGATCCGCGTCAGGGACGCGGCGGTGGCGGCGGGCGCGAGGACGATCCCGGTGCCCGAGGTGCCGAGCACATGGCGCAGCCCCTCCGGCGGGAGCAGCGGGTTGACCAGCACGACGGTGGCCCCGGCCCGGATGACCCCGTGGTACGCGGCGGCGAATTCCGGGGTGAGGGTGTGGGTGACCCCGACCCGGGTGCCGCGGCCGGCGCCCGCGGCGGAGAGCCGGCCGGCGATCCGGTCGGCGTAGGCGTCGAGTTCGGCGAAGCGCAGCACGCGGGTCGCGGTGCGCACGGCGGTGCCGTCGGGGTCGCGGCGCGCGGCGCGCCGCAGCAGCCCGTCCACCGGGAGGTCGCTGTACGGGATGTCGCGCACCGGGGTCCCCTTCCTCGTACACCGGCGGCCTTTACCTCCGGATTGCCTTCACCCTCCGCCGGCGCGCTTGAGGAATCTTTGAAGAGCGCTCGATCAGCACCACGGAAGCTGGGAGAGAACCACCCGAAGAACCGCCTACGAACCGCCGAAGAACCGCCCGAAGACCCTGCGGACGAGAAGGAAGACACGATGACGGCCGATGCCACACACCTCACCGGACCCGCGCCGGACACCTCGGACTTCGGTTCGCTGTACGCCGAGGTGCAGCAGTTCTACGCCCACCAGATGCAGCTGTTCGACCGGCACGAGGCCGAGCGCTGGGCCGCCACCTTCACCGAGGACGCCGTGTTCAGCGTGCCCACGCTGGACAGCCCGGTGCACGGGCGCGCGGAGCTGGCCGCCAACGTGCACCGCAACCGGGCCCGGCAGGAGCGCGAGGGCGGGCAGCTGCGCCACTGGATCGGCATGCTCGACGTGGACGTCCTGCCCGGCGGCGTCCTGCACACCCGCGCCTACGCCCTGGTCTTCGCGACACCCCGGGGCGGTGCGCCGGTGGTGTCGCGGTTCTGTGTGATGGCGGACGAACTGGTGCGCTGCCGGGGGCGGCTGCGGGTCCGCAGCCGCGTGGTGTCGCGGGACGACCTCACGGCCGGATATCCCGCCCCCGTGCTGGTGTAGGAGCGTCAGGCGCGGCAGACCGGCAGGCCGCCGTGGTACCGCGCCATCTCCTGGAACAGCGCCCCGATGTCGAGGGGCGCGCCCGGGCGGGCGCCGCGCTCCTCCGCGTACGCCCGGTGCAGATTGGGCACCAGGCGCTCGGAGTCCAGGAGCCCGGCATACGGTCCCGGCCCCGCCTCCCGGGCGAGGCCGTACGGGGTCAGGCCGGCGGCGACGCCCTCGCGGGCGAGTTCCTGGAGGCGGCGGAAGTACCCCGCGTCGGCGTCGAGGAGTTCCGGGCCGCCGACCGGACCGTGCCCGGGGACGACCGTGAGCGGTTCCAGGGCGCGCAGCCCGGCGAGGGCGCGCAGGGAGCCGCTGACCGAGCCCATCGGGCAGAACGGGGTGACCCCGTTCATCACCACGTCACCGGCGAACAGGACGCGCGGCCCGGGCAGCCACACCACGGTGTCGCCGCAGGTGTGCGCGGGCCCCACGTGCAGGAGTTCGGCCCGCAGCTCTCCCACGTACAGCGTCATCCGCTCCTCGAACGTGACCTGCGGGACGACGACCTCCAGGTCCCCCCAGCGCACCTCGGGCCAGAGCCCCGTCAGATGCAGCCCCGCCGCGGCGGCCTCGTCCCGGGCCCGCGCATGGCCGACGACGACCGCCTCCGGGAAGACACAGTTGCCGAAGGTGTGGTCGCCGTGGAAGTGCGTGTTGACCAGGTGGCGGGGCGGCCCGGGCGTCACCGCCAGGACCCGGGCGCGCAGGGCGCGGGCCCGGTCCAGGGTGGCGACGGTGTCGACCAGGGCGCTCTCGCCACCGTCGGTGAGCAGCCCGGAGTTGTTCAGGCACCAGCCGCCGTCGCCCTGGACATGGGCGTGGACACCGTCGGCGATCTCGGTGAGCCGGCCGTCCGGCATTCAGGCCGCCGCCCGGGCGGCGAGCGCCCCGTTGACGAGGTCGAGGTACGCGCGCGGGGTCTGCGCCTCGTCCAGCGCCTCCTCGTCCAGCGCCACATCGTGGTCGCGCTCCACGATGCCGGTGACCTGGAGCAGGGCCAGCGAGTCGTAGCCCAGGTCGAGGAAAAGGGTGTCCTGGGCGGCCTCGTCCAGCGGCACGCCCTCGTCGCTGCCTGCGGCGGCGCGCAGCAGGGCGGCAAGGTCGGTCAGGTTCAGGCGGTCCACGGTGTTCCCCTCCCGGTACGGGTGATGCTCGGCGGTGTACGTACGGATGTGCCCGGTGACGTACGCGGATGTGCTCGGCGGTGTACGGCGCTCACGCGCGGGGCGCGCGCACCACGGCCGCCGCGTTGAAGCCGCCCCGGCCCCGGGCGAGGACCAGTGCGTGCCGCAGCCGTGCCGGGCGGGGCGCGCCGGTCACCAGGTCCAGCGGGCAGTCGTCGGCGAGCCGGCCGACCGGTGCGCCCGGCGGGACGACCTGGTCGCGCAGGGCGAGCAGGGCCGCCGCCAGATCGAGGGCGGACCCGCCCGAACCGAGGCGCCCGAACAGCGACTTCGGGGCCGTCACCGGCACCCCGTACGGGCCGAAGAGCGCGGTGAGCGCGGCGGCCTCGGCGCGGTCGGCGTCCCGGTCCCCGGCGGCGTCCGCGAAGACCACGTCCACGTCCGCCGCGTCGACCCGGGCGTCGGCGAGGGCGAGGCGTGCGGCGTCGAGCAGCCGGGGCGCGCCGCGTCCTGGCGCCGGGTCGAAGGTGGCGGCGCAGCCCTCGACGGTGCCGAGGACGCGCGCCCCCCTGGCGTGCGCGGCGTCGCCGTCCTCCACGACGAGCAGGGCGCCGCCCTCCCCGACGACGTGTCCGGAGGCGTCGGCGGAGAACGGCAGATAGGCGCCGGCCGGGTCGCGCCGGGTGCTCAGGCCCCCGGCGGCCAGCTGGGCGGTGAAGCCCCACGGGCACACCGTCGCGTCGAGGCCGCCGGTGAGGACGGCCCGGCCGCCCTTGCGCAGCTGGCGCCGGGCCTGGGCCATCGCGTCGAGGCCGCCCGCCTGCTCGGAGACGACGACACCGCTGGGGCCGCGCAGGCCGTGCCGGATGGAGATCTGCCCGGAGTTGGCGGCGTAGAACCAGGCGAAGGACTGGAAGGCGCCGACGTACCGGCTGCCCTTGCTCCACAGCTCCTGCAATTCGCGCTGGCCGAATTCGAAGCCGCCCGCACCGTTCGCGGTGACGACGCCCATGCCGTACTCGGGCAGCGCCGACGGGTCGATGTCCGCGTCGCCGATGGCCTCGGCCGCCGCCGCGAGGGCGAGCCGGGTCACCCGGTCGGTCTGCGGCAGCAGCTTGGCCGGCACATACGCCGCGTCCTCGAAACCGGCGACCTCACCGGCGAGGACGGCCGGGTATCCGGAGGCGTCGAACCGGGTGACGGGGCCGATCGCGCGGTGCCCGCGCAGGACCGCCGACCACCAGGTCTCGGTGCCGACACCGCCGGGTGCGGCGATCCCGATCCCGGTGACGGCCGCGGTCGCGGTACGGGCGGGTGCGGGGGCGGTCATCGGCGCCGGGGCGGTCATCGGCGCGCCTCCGTCCGGGGTGCGGTGAGCACCATCGCGCTCTGGAAGCCGCCGAATCCGCTGCCGACGCTGAGCACGGCGTCGGTGCGCTGCTCGCGGGCGACGAGCGGTACGTAGTCGAGGTCGCAGCTCGGGTCGGGCTCGTGCAGATTCGCGGTGGGCGGCACCGTGTCGTGCTCGATGGCCAGCGCGCACGCGGCGATCTCCAGGGAGCCGATCGCGCCGAGCGAGTGCCCGATCATCGACTTGATGGAGCTGACGGGCACCCGGTAGGCGTGCTCGCCCAGGCTCGCCTTGAAGGCGGCCGTCTCGTGCTTGTCGTTCTGCTTCGTGCCCGAGCCGTGCGCGTTGACGTAGTCCACGGCGGCCGGGTCGAGCCGCGCCTCGTCCAGGGCGGTCCGGACGGCCTCCGCCATCTCCCGCCCGTCCAGGCGCAGTCCGGTCATGTGGTACGCGTTCGAGCGGCCGGCGAACCCCGAGATCTCCGCGTACACATGCGCCCCCCTGCGTACCGCATGCGTGTACTCCTCCAGTACGAGTACGGCGCTGCCCTCGCCGAGTACGAAGCCGCCCCGGGTCCGGTCGAAGGGGCGTGAAGCGGTCTCCGGCTCGTCGTTGCGCGCGGAGGTGGCCCGGATCGCGTCGAAGGACGCCAGGGTGATCGGGGTGATCGGCGCCTCCGACGCCCCGGCCAGCATCACATCCGCGCTGCCCTCGCGGATGAGCTCCGCGGCGTGCCCGAGCGAGTCCAGGCCGGAGGTGCACCCGGTGGAGACGACGGCGACGGGGCCGAGCGCCCCGGCGTCCCGGGCGACCTCGGCGGCCACGGAGCTGGGCACGAGGTAGTCGCCGAGCCGTCGCTCCGCGCGGGCCGGGTCCAGCAGCCAGTGTTCGCCGCCCTCGCTGACATGCGCGTACACCTCGTCGAGCCCGCTGCTGCACCCGACCGCGGTGCCCAGCGAGACGCCGGTGCGCTCGCCCCCGGCCTCCGTGTCGAGGCCGCTGTCGGCGACGGCCTCGCGGGCGGCGGTGAGCGCGAACTGGGCGACCCGGTCCAGGCGATGGGCCTCCCCCGCGTCGAAGCCGTGCCGCGCGGGGTCGAAGTCGGCCTCGGCGGCGATCCGGGACCGGAACGACGTGGCGTCGAAGCGGGTGATGCGGCGGGTCGCGGTACGGCCCTCGGTCAGCAGCGACCAGAACGCGGCGGTACCAATGCCGCCCGGGGCGACCACCCCGATCCCGGTGATGACGACCCGCCTCATCGGACACCCGCCGGCTGCGGGGCGAGCCGACGCACCACACGTGCGGCGCGGCCCACCAGACGGGGCAGGTCGTGGCCCCGCAGGAAGAAGTGGTCGCCGGGCACGGTGCGGGCGGCGAACGGGCCGGTGGTCCAGGCACGCCACCGCGCCATGGCCCCGGGCCGCGCCAGCGGGTCGCCTGCGCCGGCCACCGCGAGGACGGGGACCGTGAGCGGCCCGGCCGGCGAGGGTTCGCGGGCGGCCGTCCGCAGTTCGTGGGCGAGGACGAGGTCGTCGCGGAGCACCGGCAGCACGGCCTGGTGCCAGAAGTCGCCGGGCCGGGCGCGCGCGGGCAGGGCGTCGGCCTCGCCGAGCAGGCGCAGCAGCTCGTCGTCGCCCGCCCGGCACTGGTCGGCCAGGGCGGACAGCTGGTCGGGCGGCGGGCAGGCGCCGACGACGAGCAGCGCGGGCCCCGGCAGCCCCGCCTCGTGCAGGGCCCGGGTGACGCTGTACGCGACGAGGGCGCCGAGGCTGTGCCCGTACAGGATGTACGGGGCTTCGCCGCTCTCGCCGGTGAAGTGGGGCAGCTGGTCGGCGAGCAGGTCGGCGGGGCGGGTGAGGCGCGGCTCCGAGCGCCGGCGTTCCCGGCCGGGCAGCAGATGCGGCACGGTCTCGACACCGGGGCCGAGGCGCGGGCCCCAGCCGTAGAAGGCGGAGACGCCCGCTCCGGCGTGCGCGAAGCAGTGGAGCCGTACGGGCCGTTCGTCGGACATGGGCCGTCCTCTCGCATAGGAGTCCGGGCCCTCGGCCTGGGCCCTCCCCTACCGCAGCCTGGCAACTCCCACTCGAACGGCGCTGGACCTGCGCTCAGGCCGCGTACAGATCGAACGTGGACAGTCCACGCGGCCCGCTGAGCACGTCGAGCGCCGGATCGACGGTGAGCATGGCCCGGTGCAGCCGCTGCATCTGCGGCGACGGCTCGACGCCCAGCTCCTCCACGAGGCGCAGCCTCAGCCTGCGGTAGACGTCGAGGGCGGTGGCCTGCCGGCCCGACCGGTAGAGGGCGACCATCGCCTGCGAGTGCAGCCCCTCGTGCTGGGGGTGACGCATGATCAGGTCGGTGAGCTCGGCCAGGACCTCGGTGTGCCGGCCGCAGCGCAGATCCGCGTCGATGCGCCGTTCGACGGTGACCAGGCGGGACTCCTCCAGCCTCATCACCTCGATGTCGAGGACGGGGCCCAGCCGTACGTCGACCAGCGCGGAACCCTGCCACATCCCGAGCGCCTCACCGAACAGCGAGGACGCCCGGACGTCCTCGCCCCGGTCGAAGGCGCCGCGCCCGGCCGTCACCAGCTCCTCGTAACGGTGCACGTCGACGGCGTCCGGCGGGACCTGGAGCAGATAGCCGCCGTGCCGGGTGGCCAGGACCTCCTTGGCGGCGCCGGGGGTGTCGGGTCCCATGGCGGTGCCGAGCCGGCGGCGCAGCTGGAGGATGTACGTCTGAAGGGTGGTCATGGCGCTCTGCGGCGAGTTGCTGCCCCAGATCTCTTCCATGAGGGTGGGCACGGGCACGACGCGGCCCGGGTGGAAGGCGAGCAGCGCGAGGAGCTGTCGCGGCTTGCCCGCGGTGGGCACGATCGACATCCCGTTGACCTCGGCGCTCAACGGACCCAGAACCTGTATTCGCACGGTGGCCTCCCCAAGGACCGGCCAGGGTGGGCCCGGCCGTGATCGCGTGCGCCGGCGCCTTCGCCCCGTGGCCGAAAGCCGTCGGCGCCAGGCACGCTAGCCCCGGGCACCCCGTGCGCCTCATTCTCTCGATCGGCGTTCGAGCAGCCTTCCAAGCAGGCATTGCGCCCGGATTGCGGCCCCGGAGCGGCCGCCTCAAGAACACGCGGACGACGGCTGGAGGGGCGCTCGGGCGGTCTCCCCCGGCCATCTGCCGGTCGTTACCGTCCATGCCGTGACCGGATTACGAGGGAGGGCCACCCGATGAGCGTCCTCACCACTCCGCGCCCGGAGGCGGCACGGGCCGCCGCGCCGAGCCCCGTGGAGTTCCGGCTGCTGGGCCCGGTCATGGTCCACGACGCCACCGGCGGCACGGACATCGTCCCGGCCGGCTCCAAGCAGCGGGCGCTGCTCGCCGCGTTCGTCACCCACGCCGGGGCGCTGCTCGACGTGGACCGGCTGGCGGCGGAACTGTGGGACGGGGCGGACGGGACCTCTCCCGGAAACGCGGCGAACGCCCTTCAGGCCCATGTGGCCCGGCTGCGGCGGCTGCTGCCCGCACCCGGCGACTACGGCCATGTGTGGATCAGCACCCTGCCGACGGGCTATCTGCTCGACCTGGGCGGCGCCTCCACGGACGTCCAGCGCTTCACCCGGCGCTCGGCGGAGGGGCGGGCGGCCGTCACCGCCGACCCGGCCCGGGCGGCGAAGATCCTGCACGGCGCCCTGGGGCTGTGGCGCGGCCCGGCGTTGCAGGACTGCCGCCGGGGGCCGGTGTGCGCGGCGGAGGCCGACCGGCTGGACGAGATGCGGCTCACCACGCTGGAGGCGCTGTACGAGGCGCGGCTGCGCTGCGAGCGGCACGGCGAGTGCGTCGGCGACCTGGAGCGGCTGACCGCCGACCACCCGCTGCGCGAGCGCTTCTACGACCTGCTCATGGTCGCCCTGTACCGCAGCGGCCGCCAGGCGGAGGCCATCGGCGTGTACGAGCGGGCCCGGCTCCGCCTGGTCGCCGCCCTCGGCATCGAACCGGGCCCGGCACTGCGCGGCCGCCTGGAGTCGGTGCTCACCCACTCCCCCGGCCTGGCCGCGCCCGTGGCCCCCGGTGTCCTGGACGAACTGGACCGGCTGCGCCGCCGGGTGGACGAGCTGGGCCGCCGGCAGCTGGAGCTGACCCGCCGGCTGAACGCGGCGACGGAGGGCGCTCAGACGGGCGCTCAAACGGGCCCTCAGGCAGTGGCGAGGTGAGCGGCCAGCGCGGTCAGGTCCGGGTGGTCGTGGAGGACGACGGCCCGCTCCCGTAGCCCGTACAGCCGGTTGACCACCGTCATGAACTCCGCGCCCGCCCGGGCGTCGACGCCCAGATCGCTGAACGGGGTGCACGGGTCCAGATCCCACGGATCGCAGGCCAGGACCTGCGCCAGCTCCTCGCGCAGCTCGTCGGCGGACGGCAGCGGCCGGCACGGCGGCGCGGCCGGGGCGGCGACCGGCGCGGGGGCCGACCCGCACCGCGCCTCCCGCGCCACATGCACGGCGAACGCCTCCAGGCTGGGGTGGTCCAGGACGGCCGCGCCCTTGATGGCGGTGCCGAAGCGGGCGTTCACGGTCGCCACGAACTCCGTGCCGAGCAGCGAGTCCAGGCCGATCTCCGGAAACGGCTGCCAGGGGTGCAGGGTGCACGCGTCGCGCCGGGTGACGCCGGCCAGCAGGCCGGTCAGCGTGGCCAGGACATCGGCGGGGGCGGCGACCATGTCACGCGGCCCGCACGGCCTCGGCCCCGGGCCGGGGCGCCGTGCGGTAGCCGCCGGTCCGCCCGGGGCCCACGAGCACCGGCAGCAGCAGCTGCCACAGCGCCCCGCCGTCCCCCGGCCGCGGCCCGGTCCAGGCGGTCTGCTCCGTACCGGGCGGCGCCACCCCGTACAACAGGGCGGCGAGCAGCGTCTCTCCGCCGGCGCCACGGGCGTCCGCGCTCAGTTCCCCGGCCGCGCCGGCCTCGGCCAGCAGCCGCCGGGCCTCGGCGAGCCATGCCCGGCGCAGCCCGCCGGTGCCGGCCGGACCGGCCACACCGTCGTCGGCCAGCCGGATCGCGGCCCGGGCGACCGGATCCTCGCACCGGGCCAGGATCAGCCAGTACGTCAGATCGATGAGCTGCTGCACCGGCCCGTCGCCGGTGGTCCGCCGCCCGTCCAGGAACTCCCCGAGCAGGGTGTGGCCGTGCATCGCCACCGCGTCGGCCAGCGCCTCCTTCGACGGGAAGTGGAAGTACAGCGCGCCCTTGGTCACGCCCGCGGCCGCGGCGATCTGGCCGAGCGTGGCGCTCGCGTACCCGCTCCGGGTGAACAGCTCCGCCGCCGCGCCGACGAGCCGGCGCCGGGTGCGTTCCGACCTCTCCTGCATTCCGTCCTCCCAGGACCGTGGGACCCCTGCGTTCAGCCGACCCGGGTCAGCCGCTCGCCGGTGTCGGCGGCGGCCCCGGGCGCGGGTGCGGACCCGGCCTTCAGGATGGAGCGCTGTAGTCGTTGCAGCCCTGCGGATGGCTCAAGCCCCAGCTCACCGACGAGCCTGGCCCGCAGCCGGTGGTAGGCGTCCAGCGCCTCGCTGCGCCGGCCCGAGCGGTGCAGGGCGACCATGTAGTGGGCGTGCAGGTTCTCGTGCGTGCGGTAGCGGCTGACCAGGACGGTGAGTTCGCTCAGCAGCTCGCGGTGGCGGCCGAGGCGCAGATCGGCGTCGATGCGCTGGTCGAGGGCGCACAGCCAGGTCTCCTCCAGGCGCCGGAGCTCCATGTCCAGCCGCGGCCCCGTCCGTACGTCCACGAGGGCGGACCCGGTCCACAGCGCGAGCGCGTCCCGCAGTTCGCGTGCGGCGCGCGGGAAGTCGCCCGCGTCGCTCGTACGGTAGCCGCAGCCGGCCAGCCGCTCGAACTCGCGGACGTCGACGGTGCCGCCCGAGGTGTCCAGCAGATACCCGCCAGGGGTGGTGACCAGGACGTCCTTGGCGGTACGCGCCGAGGCGCCGCCCGGGGCGCGTACCAGAGCCGCGGCAATGAGCTCGCGCACCTGCAACACGTACGTCTGCAAGGTGGTACGGGCGCTGCGCGGCGGGTTCCCGCCCCACAGCTCCTCGATCAGATCGGGTACGGAGACGACCCGGTCGGCGTGCACGGCCAGGAGCGCCAGTACCTGCCGGGCCTTCGGCGCCGTCGGGGTGACCGAGATCCCGCCCTCGGTGACGACCAGCGCGCCCAGTACTTCGATGTCCATGGTGCTCCCCCTTTTCACGCATGAGTCATCAGCGAAGCTAAAAACAGGGCGCGCGGTTTGTCAATACCAAACCGCGCGCCCTGTTTACCGGGGAGCTTCGGGAAGCCTCTACTGCGGGGGGTTGCCGTGCTTGCGGGACGGCAGGTCGGCGTGCTTGGTGCGGAGCATCGCGAGCGAGGCGATCAGCACCTCGCGCGTCCCGGCCGGGTCGATGACGTCGTCCACGAGCCCCCGCTCGGCGGCGTAATAAGGGTGCATCAGCTCGGTCCTGTACTCCTTGACCATGCGGGCGCGCATCGCCTCGGGGTCCTCGGCCGCCGCGATCTGCCGCCGGAAAATGACGTTGGCGGCGCCCTCCGCGCCCATGACCGCGATCTCGTTGGTGGGCCAGGCGTAGGTGAGGTCCGCGCCGATGGACTGGCTGTCCATGACGATGTAGGCGCCGCCGTACGCCTTGCGCAGGATCAGCGAGATACGGGGCACGGTGGCGTTGCAGTACGCGTACAGCAGCTTGGCGCCGTGCCGGATGATGCCGCCGTGCTCCTGGTCCACGCCGGGCAGGAAGCCGGGCACGTCGAGGAGCGTCACGATCGGGATGTTGAAGGCGTCGCAGAGCTGCACGAATCGCGCGGCCTTCTCGGACGCCTCGATGTCCAGCACACCGGCCAGCGTCTTCGGCTGGTTGGCGACGATGCCCACCACCTCGCCGCCCAGCCGGCCCAGCGCGCAGATGACGTTGCGCGCCCAGTGCTCGTGGACCTCCAGATACTCGCCGTCGTCCACCAGCTCCTCGATGACCTCCGCCATGTCGTACGGGCGGTTGCCGTCCACCGGCACCAGATCCAGCAGGGTGTCCGAGCGGCGGCCGGCCGGGTCGGCGGTCGCTGCCACGGGCGGGTTCTCGCGGTTGTTCTGCGGCAGCAGGGACAGCAGGTACCGGACCTCGGCGATGCAGGTCTCCTCGTCGTCGTACGCGAAGTGCGCGACGCCCGAGGTCTCGGCGTGGACATCCGCGCCACCCAGGCCGTTCTGGGTGATCTCCTCGCCGGTGACCGCCTTCACGACGTCCGGACCGGTGATGAACATCTGCGAGGTCTCACGGACCATGAACACGAAGTCCGTCAGGGCGGGGCTGTAGGCCGCGCCGCCCGCACAAGGGCCGAGCATCACACTGATCTGCGGAATCACGCCCGAAGCCCTGGTGTTGCGCTGGAAGATACCGCCGTATCCGGCGAGCGCGGACACACCCTCCTGAATACGGGCACCGGCGCCGTCATTCAAGGACACCAACGGCGCACCGGCCGAAATGGCCATGTCCATGATCTTATGGATCTTCGTGGCATGGGCCTCGCCCAGCGCCCCGCCGAAGATCCGGAAGTCATGGGCGTACACGAAGACCGTCCGGCCCTCCACCGTCCCCCAGCCGGTGACGACACCGTCCGTGTACGGCCTCTTCGCCTCCAGCCCGAAACCCGTCGCCCGGTGCCGACGCAGCTGCTCCACCTCATGGAAGGAACCCGGGTCGAAAAGGAGCTCGATGCGCTCGCGCGCCGTCAGCTTGCCCTTGGCGTGCTGTGCCTCGGTCGCCCGGTCACCGGGCCCGTGCTCCGCCGCCGCGTGGATCTCGCGCAGTTCCGCCACGTGGCCGCGGAGTCCGGCCCGCCCCAGCAGTTCCGGGACGGGGGAAGTAGTCATCGACATGTCGTCAGGTCCCTTCCCGGAAGGCGTTGCCGCACTGTCGCCAGCTGCGCGGAGCGCGGTAGACGGGCCCCGGGGACCACCCAGGGACGCGCCCGGCCGGGGCCTCGTCCGGCCGCCCGCCGGCCTCCGCGCGCAGGGCGAGCAGCACCACCGTGAGCGCGGCAAGCTCCTCCTCGGTGGCCCGCCCGCGCTCGACGCGCAACGCGGACACCGCCGGTTCCGGACCGCCCATACCCCACCTCCAGTGTTTACGGCAGCATCGGCCGCCCCGCTGGAGCACCGCTCCGGCTCCACTGGAGAACCGCTCAACGGCTCCCCGCGCACACGGACTTCAGCCCGGCCGCCAGCGCACCGGCGCAGCCGGAACCACTGCCGACCCCCGTCATGACGACGGCCGCGACCATGCCCGCACCGGCCGCGCACGCCATCTCGTACGCGGCGGCGCCCCCCGGCCCGGCACCGCACAGCACCAGCCGCCCGGCCCCCACCGGCTCCCCGGCCCCCAGCAGCCCGGACAGCCCGGAGGCATCCCCCGGCCGCGCCGCCCGCAGGCTCACGATCCGTTCCGGGCCCCGGTGATGACGTACCAGGGCCTCGTACGCCCCCACCGGCACCCCCGGTGTCCGCACCAGCACGATCGTGTCGGCCGCCGGGTCCCCGGCGCGCAGTACCGCCACGTCGGGCCCCTCCGGCACGGGCGGCCGGGGCAGCACGCGGGGCACCTCGAAGCCCTGGAGGAGTTCGAGGAGATCGCCCACGGCGGACTGCGGATCGCGGTGGTCCGGCAACGACCTCAGCAGGCGTACGCAGTGCGAGAGCAGCGCGGACGCGTCCACGTCCCCCAGGCACCGGCGGTCGTAGCGCACCGTCAGGGAGAGCCCGCCGTCCGGGTCGTGCCGGGCGGCCAGGGTGAGCGGCAGTCCGGGGTGGGCGCTGATGCTGCGCGGGGCGTCCACCTCGACGTCCTGGGCGCGCAGCTCCGCCAGCAGCGCGGCGGGCAGCTCGACCCGGTTGTCGAACACGATGCCGGTCTCGAAAAGTTCGGCATCGGGGTTCCGGCCGGTCCAGACCCGGACCCGGTCGCCCGGCACCCAGGCGTGCACGGCCAGGTCCAGCGCGGCGTCGCGCGCCTGCGCGAGGAGACCGGCCACCGGCTCGGCGGGGTCGACGGTGACCGTCATCGGCAGCGGGTTGCCCAGCAGCCCCGGAATGCCCGCGGCACCCTCCATCGGGATGTCCCGGGCCGACAGGTGCACGCCGAAGCTGACCGGTACCGGTCCGGCCGCACCGGCCGCCCGGTACAGCAGCAGCGCCCACACGGCGTGCAGGGCGCTGGACTCCCCCGCCCCGCGCATCGCGGCCCAGGTGCGCAGCCGGGTGGTCTGGGGCGGCCGCAGCCGCCGGTGGACGCGCCCGATGCCCAGCGGACCGGCCGGGGACGCGTCGTCCTGGGCCCCGGGCGGGGCCGGCTCCGGGGGCGCGGTGGCCGTCGCCCAGTAGGCGCGGGCGCCCTCGGTCCGCTGCCGGGCCAGCCACTGGGCGTGGTCGCGCACATCGGGGCGCCGCTCGCGTCCGGGCAGGGTGCCTCCGCGGGCGTAGGCCCGGTAGAACTCCCGCAGCAGCAGGTGGACGCCGCGTTCGTCGAGGAGCGCCCGGTGGTAGGTGAGCAGGACCCGGGTGGGGGCGTGGGTGCCGCCGGGGCGGGGCGGCCCGTCCATCAGGGTCACGCGCAGCAGGCCGGGGCGGTGCGGTGCGAAGCCGCGCAGCCGGTCGCGCTCGATCAGGTCGCTCCAGGAGACGGCGCCGTGTGCGAGGTGGGCGACGTCGATCGCGGCCCGGTCGTGCAGCATCAGGCGGGGCAGGTGCGTCCAGTCGAAAGCCGCCCGCAGCACGGACTCCCGGTCGGCGACGGACAGCCAGGCGGCGGTGAACCGGGCGAGATCGACCGGCCCGGTCCAGTTCCAGGCGACCTGGCCGACGTGCCCGCCCGCCGGTTCCTCGACGGCCGCGCGGATCAGGTCCTGCTGGTGTCCGGCCACCGCGACGGTGTCGCGCGCGCCGCCCGCCAGCGCCAGGACGTCGGCGAACACCTCGGCGCCGGGCCGGGCGGGGCCGCCCCGCGGAGGCTCGACGCGCAGCATGAGGCGTCCGGCGCCGGACGCCTCCGCCGTCACCGTGTACGCGTGACGCTGGGTCACCCGGGCCGCCACCGCCTCGGCCAGGCCCGGGTCGAGGGGGCCGCACAGCTCCACCTCGACGGACGGGCCGGCGGCGGGCACGGGGGCGAGGACCACCGCGAGCACCGGATCGTCACTCATCGGGGCCCTGATCCCGCGTGCGCCGCATCACATGCCCTCCCTCAGCCGGTACGGCCTTCTCAGGCGAGCCGCACTCCGCCCGCCCCCGCGACGCCCTCGGGCCGGGCCATGAGAATGGAACGCTGCAACTTGGCCAGCGCGGGCGAGGGTTCGAGCCCGAGCGTGCGGACCAGCGTGGAGCGCAGCCGCTGATAGGCGTCCAGTGCCTCACCGCGCCGCCCGGAGCGGTAGAGGGCCAGCATGTACTGGCCGCACAGGCTCTCATGGGTCGAGTACCTGCTGAGCAGCACGGTGAGTTCGGAGAGCAGTTCGCGGTGGCGGCCCAGCCTGAGGTCGGCCTCGATGCGCTGGTCCAGGGCGCACAGCCGGCTCTCCTCCAGCCGTTTGATCTGGGTGTCGAGGTGCGGTCCGGTGTGGACGTCGGCGAGCGCCGGGCCGGTCCACAGGGCCAGCGCCTCGCGCAGCAGCCGCGCCCCCTCGGGGAAGTCCTCGGCGTCCATCGCCCGGTATCCCATGCCGGCCAGCCGCTCGAACTCCTGCACGTCGTGGCCGCCTTCGCCGCCCTTGAGTAAGTAGCCCCCGGGGACGGTGAGCAGGACGTCCTTGGCCGTACGGGTGCCGTCGCCGTGCCCTTCGAGCGCGGCGGTGATCAGTTCGCGCAGCTGGAGGATGTAGGTCTGGAGGGTGGGCCGGGCGCTGCGCGGCGGCTCGCTCCCCCACAGCTCTTCGGTGAGGGTGCCCACGGGCACCACCTCGTCGGCGTGCAGGGCCAGCAGGGCGAGCACCTGCCGGGGCTTGGGCGCGGTCGGTGTGATCGAAGTGCCCATTTCCCGCACGGCGAGCGTGCCGAGTACGTCGATGTCCACGCGGTCTCCCCGTCATCCCCGGGCCGCCAGGACGGCCTGGAACTTTCTGCTGACGGAACGATTTAAAAACAGCACGAGCGGTATGTCAATACCAAACCGTGCGCGCTGTTTAGTCTCACGCGGTCCCCGGTGATCCTTGAGGGGTGGGCCACCTTGCTCCGATAAGTTTCCCCAAAAACGGACAAACGGAAGGGAGTTGGCGCGTCCGGAGGTGCCCACACCCCGGCACTGGATGCCCGAATTACCAGACCGGATGGACTGTTTTACGAGGTGGAGGCGTACCGGCGACGTACCGAAACCCCGGGCGGGGCATGCGACTTCGCGCCTGCTACTCCGCCGCGCTCAGCCGTGGCAGCGCGAACGACCACAGCTGGACCAGCCGCTCCGCGGACCGCCAGTACCGGTCGGCCGCACCAAGGGTTTCCAGGCCGAGCGTCGCCGCCACGATGACGACCGCCGCGTCCTCGGCCGAGACACCCTCGGCCAACTCCCCGTTGGCGCGGGCCTGGACGAGGGCGTCGCGCACCCACTCGTACCACCAGTCGTGCAGCCTGGCCTCGCTCTTGCGCGAGGGGTCGCCGCCCAGCCGGAAGCCCGCGCGCACGACCGGGTCGTCGGTGACCGCGTCCATCAGCCTGCCCACGGCGGCGACGAGCCCCTGGAGCCGGCCGCCCTCGGCGGTGCTCGCGCTCTCCTCGGTCAGCGCGAGGGCGGACTTCGCCGCGGCGTCCTCCACGGCGGCCGCCAGCGCGTCCTTGTTGGGGAAGTGGAAGTGCAGGGCACCCGAACTCACTCCGGCCCGGCCGCTGATGACCGGGAGCGTCGCCATCGCGTACCCGTCGGCGCCGAAGACCTCCGCCGCGGCCGAGATGAGGGCCTGACGCGTCACAGCCGCTCGCGCCTGCTTCACCATCGTGTCCTCCTACGGGCGGGGCGGGAAAACCGACGTAGAGCCGTCCGATTCACCCTGGATTCTCCATACTGACTCGTGCATACCCTAGCAAACCGCACGGCTGGTTGGTTTCACGGCCGGGCGTGCGCCTCGCGGGGTTCGGCTGATCATTTTGCATGGGGCCGGGGGGCTTCGTGAGCTCCGGCCTTGGAAACAGTTGGTTTCTCTAGCCGTTCTCCCCGAAAAATGCATCGCGAACCAACAGAAGAAACCGCATGATCGGTTTCTTCTCCCGTCGACCGGAGCGCCGGCCGCGAGCAGCGCGAGGAATCATGCACTGTATGTCCGCCTTCCTGCCGCGTTGCACGGGGCCAACTGCCCATCCAGAGCAACGAAACGGAATGCGATATTCAAGTAAACGCTCAGTTCTTGGCAAACTCTTTACTTTTGGGCCGATTGAAGAAAACCGGTAGGTCCGTATCTTAAGTGGCGTCGCCGAACCCAGGTTTCACGTCAAAGACGGGGGCCCCATGAGTCTCACCACCGCTGAAGCCAGAACCGCACTCCCGGCCGCACCGCGGCTGACCAGCACGGTCGCGAAGGAGTACGTGCACCGCGACTCCGTCGCGGAGGTGTTCCTCACCGGCTGCGACTCCCGGGACGGGATGAGCTTCGCGCTGACCGGCCAATGGCCTCGCGCCCACACCATGTTCCGGAGCCAGGACGGCACGAGCCATGACCCGCTCCAGATCGCGGAAACGTTCCGTCAGGCCGGCATCTACGTCTCCCACGTGGAGCTGGGCGTACCGCTCGGCCACAACTTCGTGATGTCGAGCATCACGTACACGGCCGACCCCGGGAACCTGCGGATCGCCTCGGGCCCCACCGACTTCGACCTCGACACCAGGTGCACGGACATCGTCCGGCGCAGGGGCATCGCCAGCCGCGTCGCCTTCGAGTTCGCGCTCCGCCGGGGCGGCCGCTCCCTGGCCGGCGGCACCGGGCAGATCTCCGTGATCCCCCCGGCCGTCTACAACCGGTTACGCCAGAACCGCGCCGCCCAATCGCCCGTCACCGAGCCGTTCCCGGCCCGCGATCCGCTGCCGCCGGCCGTCGTCGGACGGCCGTACACCACGGATGTCGTGCTCTCCCCCGCCCCCGGGGCCGCACCCGGAGAAAGGCCGCGCTGGCTGCTCACCCCGGACCTCGACCACCCGATCCTGTTCGACCACAGGGGCGACCACGTGCCCGGTATGGTCCTGCTCGAAGCGGCCCGCCAGGCCGCCTGCGCCGTGCTGGCGCCCCGGACGTTCACCCCGGCCGCCGCCATCAACGACTTCCACCAGTACGCCGAACTCGACCGGCCCTGCTGGATCGAGGTGACCCGGGTGGAGCACGAACCCGGCAACACGGTCACGGTGGAGGTCACCGGCCACCAGGACGGCAACAACGTCTTCACCACGGTGCTCACCGGGCCGGTCGGCTAGGCGGACCCGGCTTGGGTCGCTGACCCTCCACACGGCGAACCAGCAGGTCACACCCGTACGCGCCGCAGCAAAGCGACCGAAGCGACCGAAGAACCCGCTCACGCTTGCACGCGGGAGGCCGCCCCGCAAGAGGGCCTCGCCTCCCGCGTACAGGCGCGCCCTGCGAGGGCTCCGCGACGCCCCGTCAGAGGTCGAAGGCGACGTGCTCCAGGTCGGTGTACTCCACGAGCAGCCCCTGCGCCCGGCGCCCGCCGTCCTTGAAGTAGATCTCCTGCAACCCCTCGGCGGCGACCTCCTGGAGCTGGCGGTCGCTGCCGCCCTGCTCCCGGAGCTCGAAGAGCCGGGCCGCGTACGCCGGCGGAAGCGCCACGGTGAGGTGGCGCAGCCGGGCGTCGTCGGTGGAGCCGGGCGCCGCCGTGTAGCCGAACCTGGCCCGGGTGTCGATGACGATGCCCCCGGTGGTCGCCGCGGCCTTGCGGGCCTTCGCCTGGATCTGCGGCTGCCAGCGCCGCTTGACCTCCCGCTCCATCCGGGCGGCCAGCTCCGGGCGGGGCTTCTTCAGCTGGTTGCGCACATACCGTTCGACCGTGCGCTGGGTAATCCCGAGGAGGGCGGCGGCGGCCCTGGTGCCCTTGAGCTGCTTGACGAGGTACCGCATCTGCGCGCCGGCCGACTTGGGCGCGGGCCGGGTGAACGCCCGCTGGACCGCCTCGTCGAGACCTTCGCCCACCGTGTTCATCGGCTGCTTCCCCTACTCTCCGTCGTCCTTGGCGGTGACCGCACCGTCCTTGATGCACCGGGCCAGGTTGAGTTCAGGACCGTACTCCTCCCGGACCGCTTCCGCCCACAGCGTGGTCTGCGAGCCCTCGTGCTTCACCATTCCCGGGCTGACCCCGAGCCGGAAGCCCCCGGGCAGCGGCTTGCCGTCCCGGTACGGCAGAAAGTCCAGCGGGGACGGTCCGTCGGAGGCGTACACCGCGCAGTCCGAGAGCACGGCGACCGGGTACTGGCCCGTCGCGGCCGCCATCCGGACCATCTTGCGGTGCATGTTGATCCGGGCCCGTGCGATGACGGCGGCCCGGATGTCGGGGCGCCAGGTCGGCCGGCTCAGCGCGGGCCACGGCCTGCCCGGCCGCCACCCGCCGCCGCGCGGCCGCTCCCTCAATTTGCCGATGCCCCCCTTCACCGTCGCCTTGATCGCCGACAGGACGACCGCCAGCTGCGGATCACGCTCCCGGTACCCCTCCATCGCCGCCAGAAACGCGTCGGGCGCCAGCCCGTCCCCCACGCCCAGGTCCGCCATGGTCGCCACGTACGCGTCGCGCAGCCGCTTGTACCAGCCGTCCAGGTAACGCCCGTTGGCCGGGCGCACCCACGCCTCGACGGGCGCCACCTCGTAGCCGAGCTCCACCGCGTACGCCACGGTCGGCGTCGCGTACCAGGCGGGGCCCTCCGGGCGGTCGCCCTTCGGCGTGAACGGGCCGGGCAGCAGGTCCCCGTCGATCCGCCGCCACTCCTTGCCGATCATCACGTGCGACGGGTCGACGTGCGACAGGTCCACCAGCCAGGAACCGGGCAGCGCCGGGTCGAACACGGGGCTGTTGACGTACACGGGCGCCTCCAGGCCGACGACCGCCCCGTTGGCGGCCGCGCCGAAGGCGAGGTTGACGTCGATGCCGACCAGATGGCGCTTCAGGCACTCGTCGTCGGTGAGGGGCCGCGCCCAGTCGTACGCCTCCTCGAACAGCATCTCGGCCGGGCCGCGCTGGTGGAAGCGGGGCAGGTCCGCGAGGAGCGGGTGCCCGTCGGGGGCCTCGCAGGGGGCGCACTCGACGGGTTCGGAGCCCAGCGAGCCGGGGTTGCGCTCGCTGTGCCGTTTACCGTCCGCGTCGGGCGCGCTCGCCCGGGTCGGCGGGTGCAGCGAGGTCATGAGTTCCAGCCCGGTGACGGCGGTGGAGCCCCGGGGCGTCATCACGCGCGACGCGTACGTGCCCAGCAGCCGTACGAGTTCGGCAGGCGGGAGCTGCGAGGCGCCGTTCCAGTGGCGGACGTCGAGCGCGTTCCAGGCCGGGATACAGAGCTGGACGCAGCTGCGGCGCGAGCCCCGTGCGGGCCGGTAGATCCGGGCCCACGGCCCGAACCCGCGCCGGGTGAGCTTCCACTCCGCCCGCGCAAGCTGCTTGAGCACCTTGTGGTCCTCCGGCAGCCTCCCGGCCAGCCCCTCCTCCCGCGACAGCCGTACGGGCAGCCCGTAGCGCTCGCACGCCGCCTCGGTGAGGACGAGCAGCGGATCGGCGTCCTGACCGCTGGGGTGCAGCCGCTCGGCCCCGAGGCGCGCCTCGCCCAGGGCCCATTCGACCAGGGCGCCCAGCGACTTGGCGGGCACGTCGAGCACCAGCCCGCCCACGCAGTACGCGAACACCTCACCGCCGTCCGCGTCGACCACGGCGAGCGGTCCGTGCTCGTACGGGGAGGTGTCGGCCTTGGGCGTACGGGGTTCGGCGACCGCAGGCGTACGGGGTTCGGCGACCGGCTCCCCGGCGGCCTCGCGCCCGGTGGAGCGTGTTTCCGGTGCCCGGGCGGGGGGCAGCGCATCGGCCACGGCGGCCTCCGCCTTTTCCGGGGCCTCGCCTTCCCCCGGCTCCTCCGGCGCAAACCGTGTGGCAAGCCCCTCCAGCAGCCGGGCGTACGCGGCGCGCTTCGGCGGCCGGGGTTCGCTGCGCCCGGACTCCCAGTTGCCGACCGACTCGCGGCGGCTCTTCAGCGCCTTGGCGACCTGGTCCTGGCTCAGCCCGGCGGCCTCGCGCAGCCGCCTGCGTTCGGCCGGCGGCGGCAGCGGGTCCTGCGCGATCTGCTCCAGCAGCGCGTCGACCGCGCTGAACAGCAGCTGCTCCTCGTGGGACAAAACGATCACCTCGTGCGCCACCCTATCGAACCGCTCACCGGAACACTCATGGATGTCACACGGATCGCGCATGCCGGGTCGGCGGTGCTGGAGCCGGTGTTCAGCCCGGCTGGAGGCGACCGGACCGTTTTCCCGCCTCCAGCGACTGGAACGAAGCGACCCAAAGCCCGCTCGGTAGCTGCCGCTCAGGAAAGGAAACCGCAGGTCACACGCCTGATGGAAAATACGGAGCGACCCAAGCGACCCAGGAGGCAGATATATGCAACCATTGGCGTGTGCGCGCGTGCGTCATATATAGAGAGCTTGAGTCGCTTCAGTCGCTGTTCTGTCAGTTGTACGGCGATGACCTGCGGTTTTACGGACACGGCTGGGAGCGACCGAGCGACCGAGGACCGTGCGCGGCCCGGTCGTGAGTAGCTGGGGGCACCTTTCAACAGGCCCATCCGTTCTGCCGCATGGGCCTCTTCTTCCCCGGGGGTTTCGCTAATCTGATTTTGCGAGTTGAGTCGCTTCAGTCGCTGATGGGGGAAGTGAATGGCAGCTGAACTGCGGGTCTCGCGTGGCGACTCACGGCAGTTCACGGGGACTGAGCCGGTCGCCGCGCAGCCTCTGACGACGGCGTGGTGGTGTGCGCGCCAGGGGTGGCCGGTTCATCCCCTTGCGCCGGGGCGCAAGACGCCGGTGGCCAACTGCGAGACATGCCGCCGCCCGGACCACGACCGCGCCGGGTGCGGCTGTCTGCGTGCGGGCCGCTGGTGCCACGGGTTCCACGCCGCGACGCTCGATCTCGACCGGATCGGGCAGTGGTGGGGCGTCCGCCCGGATCTCGGGGTCGGTGTGGCCACCGGCCCGGCCGGCCTCGTCGTCATCGACGTCGACGCGCACGCCCGCGAACTCCCCCGCCGGGACCGCCTGTTGCCGGGCGTCGGGATAGCCGCCGGAATCGACCTGACCGGCCTGGCCAACGGCTTCCACACGCTGGGCCTGCTGGCCGCCCTGCGCGGCGCCACGAGTCCCGCGGACGACGCCTCCACGCTCCGGGTCCGCACCCCGTCCGGCGGCATGCACGTCTGGTACCGCAACGACGGCGGCCACCGCTGGCAGTGCTCGGCCGGTTCGGGCAGCGGCCGGGCACTCGCCTGGCAGGTCGACGTCCGGGCGCACGGCGGGTACATCGTCGCGCCCGGCACCGTGACGGAGGCCGGGACCTACCGCCCGGTCGGAGCCGTACGCACCCCCGCCCCGTTGCCCGCCTGGCTCGCCCGGGAGCTCCAGCGCACCGGCCACCTGCCCACCAGCCCCGCGCCCGGGCCCAGACCCGTACCGCCACGGGCCCGGCAGGCGGTGCTCGCGGCGGGCGGCCGGTCCGACGCGCCGGGCGAGCGCCTGCTGACGGGCCTCCTCGCCGAGGTCGCCGCCTGCGGGTCCGTCCCCGAGGGCGCCGCGTTCTCCGAGAAACTGAACCGGGCCGCGTACACGGCGGGCGGCCTGGTCGCCGCCGGGCACCTCTCCGAGGACGAGGCCGTGCGGGCGCTGCGGGAGGCCGCCGGACTGGCCCGCCCGGACCAGGAGCGGCGCAGCCTCGCCATCATCCGGGGCGGGCTCGGCGCGGGGCGGCTGCGGCCGATGGCCCTCGGGGGGCGCGCGTGAGCGCGGACCAGGACAGAGTGCTGCCCTCGCCCTCCTTCGACGTACGGGCGGTGGCCGCGCAGATCCTCGCCCAGCCCGTACCGCACCCCCGCCAGCGCGAGGACGCGGCCACGCCGTATGCCACATCGGACGGGCTGCTCCCCGACACCCTCACCGACCGGGGCAACGCCAAGCTGTTCGTCCGGCTCTACCGCAACGACTACCGGCATGTGCCCGGCATCGGCTGGTTCCGCTGGGACGGCACCCGCTGGCAGTTCGACGAGGACGACACCGTGATGTGGTCGGCGGGCGACCTGGCGGAATCCCTCGCCACCACCGACCCGCGCGGCGTCTTCACCCCCGCCGCGCTCCAGCAGCACCGGCGGCGCACGCTCAGCACGAGCGGGATGAACGCGATGCTGACCCAGGCCAGGTCCGCGCCGGGCATGGTCCTCAACGCGGCGCTCCTGGACGCCGATCCGTACGCGCTGTGCACTCCGGCGGGCGTGGTGGACCTGCGTACGGGCTTCATCCGCCCCGCCGAGCCCACCAAGGACTTCCACTCCCGCTCCACCTCCGCGGCCCCCCAGGCGATGCCCACCCCGCGCTGGGACCGCTTCCTGGCCGACACCTTCGGCGAGGGCCCGGACGGCGGGGAGATGATCTCCTTCCTCCAGCTGCTGCTCGGCTACTCCATCACCGGCGACGTCGGCGGCCAGGTGATGCCGTTCCTGTTCGGCTCCGGCAAGAACGGCAAGTCGGTGCTGCTGGACGTCCTGATGAAGCTCCTGCGGGACTACGCGGACGCGGCACCGCCCGGCTTCCTGATGGCACGCCCGTACGAGGGCCACCCCACGGATCTCGCCGAACTGCACGGCCGGCGGGTCATCGTGTGCAGCGAGGTCAAGCCGGGCGACCGCTTCGACGAGGCCCGGGTGAAGCTGCTGACCGGCGGGGACCGGATCAAGGCCCGCCGGATGCGGCAGGACTTCTTCAGCTTCGAACCGACCCACAAGATGTGGCTGCTGGGCAACCACCGCCCCGAAGTCGGCACGGGCGGCTTCGCGTTCTGGCGGCGCATGCGCCTCATCCCGTTCGAACGCGTCGTCTCGGACCACCGCAAGATCGACAACCTGGCGGACATCCTGGTCACCCAGGAGGGCCCGGGCATCCTCAACTGGCTGATCGAGGGCGCCCGCCGCTACCTGGGCGGCGACAAGGACCTCTCGGGGCCCGAGCGGGTACGGATCGCGACGACCGTGTACGCGGAGACCGAGGACCACACCGGGCGGTTCGTCGGCGAGACCTGCCGGATCGACGCCGGGCTCCGCGCCGAACAGGCCCAGCTCTACGCGGCGTACAAGCGCTGGTGCCAGAATGAGGGCGTTCCGGCGATTTCGTCGCGAGCCTTCGCGGCGCACATACGCGAAGTGGTGGGGCTGGCATCGCCGAAGGAAATGATCTTTTCCAACCAGCGCAAGTATTACCCGGGCATCGGCCTGCTCGCGGACGAGGAGACATTATGAGCGCCCTCATCGCAGAAGACGAGATCGTCCACGAGGTCGACCTCGTGTGGCTTGAGGACATCACCGTGCTCGACTACGTCCGCCAGAGTCTGGACCGCCTCCCGACCCGCCGGGGGAAACCCGCCTACCACCGCGACGGACGTATGGTCGGCTACGCCCTCCTCGGCCCGAAAGCCAAGCCGTCGCGCTCCTCGGGCACCTTCCGCCGCCGGGTGTTCTGGCTGCTCCCCCACGACCGGGACACCGAGCCCGACGGCCTGTACGCGCGGGGCGCCCCGGCCGAGGCCGTGGACGTACGGACGCTTGCCCCGGGCAGCAAGGGGCACAAGACGGAACGTTCCGAAGGCGGCCCTATGTCCTCGGCGGCCGCCCGGGAACTCCAGCCGTAGCGGTCCGCCCACGGCGGTTCCCGGTCCGGAACCGACCCAGGATGGTTAAGAAACAGCACGTCCGGTATATTTCTGTGCGTCGGTGGACAACCGCGGACAGGAAGGACACCGCCGTGCAGGGGAAACGTCTCATCCAGGCCCAGGTCCTCGTCGCAGGCGGCGGCCCGGTCGGCATGCTCGTAGCGGCCGAACTCGCCTCATACGGCGTCGACACCGTACTCCTCGAACCCAGGACCGAGGTCTCCGACCAGCCCAAGGCGACCACCCTGCACGCCCGCGCGGTGCAGTCCCTGGCCCGCCGGGGCCACCTCCCGGGCCCGCCGCCGCCTTCGTACACCGCCGAACCCACCACCAGAGCCTTCCACTTCGCGGGGCTCCCCGGCCTGACCATCACCGCTCCCCCGGACGAACCGGAACCGGTCCTCAAGTACACCCAGGCCGCCCTGGAACACCACCTGGAGGCCCGGGCACGCGCCGCCGGGGCCCGTATCCTGCGCGGCCACCGCCTCACCGACGCCGTCCAGGACGCGGAAGGCGTACGGGTCATGGCCGAGGGCCCCGAGGGGCCGGAGCACTTCCGTGCCGGGTACCTGGTCGGGGCGGACGGCGCCCGCAGCACGGTCCGCGCCCGGGCGGGCATCGAGTCCGACACCTTTCCGGCGACGGTGTCCGCGCTGGCGGGGACCGTGACACTGGCCGATCCGGGGGCCCTGCCCAAGGGCTGGCACCGCACCCCGCGCGGCTGGATCGTCGCCAAGCGGGACGGGAACCGCACCCACCTGCGGACCCTCAACTGCGCCGGCGCCCACCCGGACCGGCAACGGCCCGTCACGCTGGAGGAGCTGCGCCGCGAGGTGGCGCACATCGCGGGCCGGGACATCGCGATGCACTCCCCGCGCTGGCTGAGCCGTTTCAGCGACTTCGCCCGCCTGGCCCGTACGTTCGGCCGGGACCGGGTCTTCCTCGTCGGCGACGCCGCGCACGTCCACTTCCCCATCGGCGGCCAGGGCCTGAGCACCGGCGTGCTCGATGCGCTGAACCTGAGCTGGAAGCTCGCTCTCGCGGTGCGCGGTGCGGCGGGCCCCGCCCTGCTCAGCGGCTACGACGCGGAACGCCGGCCGCTCGCCCGCCGCGTGCTCGACGGCACCCTGGCCCAGCTCGCTCTGATGCGACCCGGCCACGAAGCGGAGGCCCTGCGCACGGTGTTCGCCGGACTGCTCGCGGAGGAGGGCGGAAGCGGTCACCTCAGCGGCCTGATCAGCGCCCAGGACACCGTCCTGCCCGACCCCACCGGTGCGGGCGGACCGGCCGCGGGAATGTTCCTCGGCAACATCGCGCTCAGCACCCCGGACGGCGACACCGACGTCATCCGCCTGCTGCACGACGGGCGGCCGCTCCTGCTGCTCCTCGGCGAGAAGGCGGACGGCCACCGGGAGAAGGCCCGGGCCTGGGCAGGCATCCTGCGCACCGTGGAGGTGCGGCCCACGCCGGGCGTGCCGTACGAAGCGGCGCTGCTGCGGCCCGACGGCCACCTCGCCTGGGTCCCCGGCGACGGCTGCCTGCGCGATGTCCTGACGGCGTACTTCGGCCCGGGCACCCCGGCCGGGTGAGCCCCGGCATACACCGGGGCGCCCCGCTGCTCTCAGCTCGCGGTCTCCAGGACATCGCGCAGGTCGGCCGCCTTCACGGCCTCCGCGTACACCTTGGCGCCCCGGGACTCGGACAGGTCGAGCGAGGCCAGCACGGACGGCACCACCGCACTGGGCAGCAGATGACGCATCAGGGCGGACACCCGCACCACCAGGTCGCGGTACTCGCACACGGCCTGCGACATGGACTGGATACCGGCGAAGGAACCCACAATGACCTCGGCCGTCTCCGGCGGCGAGATGTGCGGCAGCAACTCGCCCTGGGCCTGCGCCTGCTGGAGCAGGTCGAGACCGACCTCGCCCCACCGCAGGAACGGGCCGCTGCGGTCGAGGTTCTGCGTCAGCTGGTCCATCGTCAGCCGGACGCCCGCCCGCACCATCGGGTCGGTCTGGAGCCGGTGCGCCTGGAGCATCACGACGTCCACGACCTCCTGCACCTTGGACGCGCGGATCGGCACGATGATCCGCTGGTCCTGCTCGGAGAGAACCCCCTGCGCCAGGTCTTCCTTGGAGTGGAAGTGGAAGTACAGCGCGCCCTTGGTCACCCCCGCCTCGGTGAGGATCTGGGAGATCGTGGCCGCCTGGTACCCGTGCTCCTCAAAGATCTTGGCAGCCGCCGAAAGAATCGTCTGCCGGGTACGGATGGCCCGCAGCTGCTCAGCCACTGTGTCTCCGCCCTCCTCGGGGTGGTCGAACGTGGGGGGGATAAATAAACCGTCCAGTTCGTATCTTACAGGCCGGCCCCTTCCCTCCACCCCGGTCGGGGAAATGTCCGGCAGGAAAGGGAAACCATGATCCTCGTCACGGGCGCAACCGGGACGATCGGCCGTGAAGTGCTCCGCCGTCTCCCCTCGGACCAGCCTGTCCGCATCATGGCCAGGCATCCCGAGCGGGTCTCCGGCGCCCTTCCGACAGCCCGGATCGTCCACGGAGACTTCACCGACCCCGCCTCCCTCACAGACGCTCTGCACAACGTCCACACGGCCTTCCTGGTCACGAATCCCGACGGCGCCGACGACACCCGCTTCCTGGACCCGGCCCGCACGGCCGGCGTGCGGCACATCGTCAAGCTCTCGGCGGCCGCCGTCACGGACACCGCCGCCGCCGACCTGATCACCCGTCGCCAGCGCCACAACGAAGACCTGCTGCGCGCCTCGGGCATCCGCTGGACCCTGCTGCGCCCCCGCGCCTTCATGTCCAACACCCTTTCCTGGGCGCGCTCGATCCGCTCCGGCCAGGTCGTGCGCGCCCCGTACGGCACCTCCACCAACGCCTGCGTCGACCCCGGGGACGTCGCAGAGGTGGCCGCCCTGGCCCTCACCGGGCGGGGGCGGGACCACAAGGGCGCGGCTTACACCCTGACCGGCCCCCAAGCCCTGTCGGCCGCCGACCAGACGGCTCAGCTCGCCGAGCTCCTCGGCCTGCCGCTGCGCTTCGAGGAACTGAGCCCTCAGCAGGCCCGTACGGCCCTGGAAGCCCGCTACCCGTCCGATATCGCCTCCGCCCTCCTGGAGAGCGCCAGACGGCAGCACAGCGGCTCCAAGGCGGTCGTGGACCCGACCCTCCCGGACCTGCTCGGGCGCCCCGCCCGGACGTTCCGCGACTGGGCGTCCGACCACCTGAACACGTTCCGACCCGCTCCTGACGCGCAGGGCTAGGGACCGGGGACCAAAGTCCGTTCAGTCCCTCGCCGTTCAGTCCCTCTTCGGTCCCTCCGACAAAACCGCAGGTCAAGGGCTTGCATTTCTCCAGCCTCAGGGTCTGGAGGGACTGAAGGGACTCAAGGTCGGTAGTTATAAGCCAATTGTGTGTGCGTGTGTATGCGCACCCGCGTAGAACAACCCTATATATCCCTTTGTACTTACTACTCTGGTCCTGAAGCGCTGATAACTACTGACCTTGAGTCCCTTCAGTCCCTCCGATTTTCGCCCTCAAGCCTCTGACCTGCGCTTTTGTCGGAGGGACCGAAGAGGGACTGAAACTTCCAGTCCCTCCGCCCAGCGTTCAGTCCCTCCCTTCGGTCCCTCCCCCCGGTGGTCGGGTACACCTGTCCGACACGCCCGGCTCGGAGACGCAACCAGCCCTGAGGGAAGGGACCGAAGGGACTCGCGGAACGAAGAGTCCCGGCCACTGAGGGATGCCTGTTGTAGGCTCTGATCCGAATCTGAAAACTCAGTCCCTTCAGTCCCTCAGCCCGGCAGTAGAACCGCTCTGACCTGGTCTTTCTCTGGAGGGACTGAACTGTTCAGGACTGAACAACCTGTTGGCTCCTCGGCAAGGACGATCAGCGTGCCGCGTCAAAAAGAGACAAGTGGCCCGCGTGCGGCGGGACCCACGAGTCCCTTCGACATGGCCCGTTGGTGCGCGGCGAACGGCTGGCCCGTCCACCCCCTGGCCGCCGGCCGCAAGACTCCCGCGGGCAACTGCCCGGCCTGCCGCCAGGACCCCCACCGCCCGGCGGACTGCCCCTGCCTCCCCGCCGGAAGGTGGTGCCACGGCTTCCACGCCGCGACCACCGACCCGGAGCGCCTGGCCGCCTGGTGGGGCGTCAACCCCACGCTCGGCGTCGGCGTCTCCTGCGGCCCGGCCGGCCTTGTCGTACTGGACATCGACGCACACAGCGCCGAAGTCCCGCACCGCGACCGCCTGCTGCCCGGCATCCCGATCCACGAGAGCGTCAACCTCACCGGCCTGGCCTCCGGCTTCGACACCCTCGCGCTCCTTGCCGCCCTGCGAGGCCACCCCAGCCCCGCGGACGACGAAGCCACCCTGCGTGTCCGAACCCCCTCGGGCGGCCTCCACATCTGGTACCGCACCGCACCCGACGGACCGCGCTATCGCTCATCCGTGGGCTCCAGCCCCAAGGTCGCCCTGGCCTGGCAGGTCGACGTCCGGGCGACCGGCGGCTACATCGTCACCCCGGCCACCCGCACCCCCGCTGGCATCTACACCCCCGTCGGCCCGGCCCGTATGCCCGCGCCCCTCCCCCACTGGCTCGCCGCCGAACTCCTGCGCACCGGCCACACACCGGGCCCCGACCCCGTACGCGTTCCCGCGCCCCGCCCCGTACGCGCGCCCCGCGCAGCCCGGGGCACCCCGCGCGCGCTCCGGGTGCTGGAACCCCTGCTCGCCGAGGTCCGGGCCTGCGCGGCGGCCGCCGAGGGGACCGCGTTCACCGAGAAGCTCAACCGGGCCGCCTACACCGCGGGCGGACTCGTCGCCGCCGGGCGCCTCACCGAACCCCGAGCCCAGGACCTGCTCACCGAAGCGGCCGACGCCGCGCGCCCGCACCGCCACCGGCACAGCCTCACCGTCATCGCCTCAGCCCTGTCCGCCGGCGCAGCCCGCCCGCTCGATCCCGAAGGACGCCCATGAGCAGCGCCGACAGCAGCCCGCGCTTCGACGCCACTGCCGCAGCGCAGCAGATGCTCGCCCTCGAAACCGAGGGCGGCCTTCCCGGCCTGCCCGCCCAGCAGAACGCCTCCGCGGTCGGTGAACCGATCCCGCCCGAGGGCCGGCTGCCTTCCCTCCTGACCGACAGGGGCAACGCCAAGCTGTTTGCCATGATGTTCGGCGACCAGTTCCGGCACGTCGAGGGCCTGGGCTGGTACCACTGGGACCAGTACCGCTGGAAGCGTACGGGCGGTGAGAAGGCCGCGGTCTGGGCGGCGGGCGACCTGGCCGAGCAGATGCCCCCCACAGATCCCACCGGTCAGTTCACGGACCGGGAACTGCGCGCGCACCGCCGCCGCTCCATGTCGACCCCCGGCATCAAGGCCATGCTCACCCAGGCGAAGGCATCCCCCGCCCTCGCCCTGGACCCGGACGTCCTGGACGGCGACCCCTACGCCCTGTGCACCCCGGCCGGCGTAGTGGACCTCCACACCGGGAACCTGCGCAAGCCCGACCCCGAGGGCGACATGCACTCCCGGGCCACGAGCGTCGCGCCCGAAGAGACGCCGACTCCACGCTGGCACCGCTTCCTGCACGACACATTCGGCGACGACGCCAAGGGCGAGGAGACAATCCACTTCCTCCACCTGCTTCTCGGCTACTCCGTCACCGGTGACGTTGGCGCGCAGGTGCTCCCGTTCCTGTACGGGACCGGCGCGAACGGCAAGTCCGTGCTGCTGGACGTGATGACGCAGATCCTCGGCGACTACGCGCAGGCCGCCCCGCCGGGCTTCCTCATGGAGAAAGGCAAGTTCTCCGAGCACTCCACCGAACTCACCGAACTGCACGGCCGCCGCATCGTCGTCTGCTCGGAACTCAAACCGAACGACAAGTTCGACGAGTCCCGGGTGAAGTTGCTGACCGGCGGCGACCGCATCATGGCCCGCCGCATGCGCCAGGACTTCTTCAGCTTCAACCCCACCCACAAGCTCTGGCTGCTGGGCAACCACCGCCCCGAAGTAGGCACCGGCGGCCACGCGTTCTGGCGCCGCATCCGCCTCATCCCCTTCGAACGTGTCGTCCCCGCAGCCCGCAAGATCGACAACCTCGCCAAGGAGCTCGTCCAGAGCGAGGGCCCCGGCATCCTGCAATGGCTCATCGAGGGCGCCAAGCTCTACCTGGCCACCCGCGACCCGCTCGACGGCCCCGCCACGGTCCGCTCGGCCACCGCCGCCTACGCCACCACCGAGGACCACATCGGCCGCTTCCTCGCCGAGTGCTGCACCACCCACACCGCGGACCTCCGGGTGGAACAGGGCCTGCTGTACGCGGCGTACAGCAGCTGGTGCGGAGCCGGCGAAGGCATCCGCCCTGCCACGGCCCGCGCGTTCGCGACCCGGGTCCGCCAGGAACTCTCCCTCGCCTCGCCCGCCGACATGATGAAGTCCAGCGGCAAGAAGTACTACCCCGGCCTGGGACTCCTCACCGACGACGACTCCAGGACTGGCCATGCCTGACGTACGCACCCGGCACACATCCGCCGGTCCGGCCTACCATGAACACGGTGCCCCCACCAGGGAACGTGCTCACACCCACCCCGGCCTCCTCCCGGCCGGCCGACACACAAAGGGGCTGCAGCCATGAGCTCGCTGCTGAACGAGAGCGACCTCCACCACGAGAACGCCGTGGTCTGGCTGGAGAACCCCGACAACCTCGACTACGTACGCCAGGCGCTCGACAAGACCACCCGCCGCCGGGGAAAGCCCCGCTACGAACGCGACGGACGCATGGTCGGCTACACCGAGCTGGAGGCCCACACCGAGGCCGACCCCGACAGCGGACTCCACCTGCGCCGGGTCTTCTTCCTGCTCCCCCACGACCGCGACGCAGACCCGGATGGCCCGTACCACGAGGGCGCCCCCGGCGAAGCGGTCGACCCGAGCACCATCGAGCCGAAGCGCGTCGGCGACAAGACCCCCCGTTCGCAACGCGGCCTGGCCGCGACGGCGGAGACCGGCAGCTGACGGAGATGGGGGCGGATTATTACGGCGTAATAATCCGCCTGCCCCGCTGACTTATTACGCCGTAATAACCGGCCCGGTCCCTCCCGCAGCCTCCAGGTCCGGCTCCAGATCCACCCAGGAGCCGGGCTCTTGAGCGTCCCTCAACCAAAAAACAGCCAGAACTAACGCGTTGATACCGAAAAGGATCATCGGAGTTAGTAAGGTGGCTGTCATGACTTCGCCCTCCCCCGGCGACCGCGAGAAGGTCGTCTCCAAGCTGCCCCCGGTACTGCAACAGGACCTGAAGATCCGGGCCGCCCAGCACAACATCGACATCCAGCACGCCGTCGAAGCAGGCATCGAGGCATGGCGACGGCTCGGATCCAACCTCTCCCCCATCGACACCGCCGGCGCCAAGTCCTTCGCCACCTTCCTGCCTGACGGCCAGTGGGACGGCTTCCGCGCCGACTGCGCCTCCCGGGGCGTCTCCCTCATCCAGGGCCTCGCCCAGTCCGTCGTCATGTGGCTGGAGACGAACCCGGCGCCCACCGTCGTACGCCCCGAGCACCCGAAGCGCATTATCACCTGCAACCAGAAGGGCGGCGTCGGCAAGACCGCCATCGCCGCAGGCACCGGCGAAGCCCTCGCCGAGGACCCGGGCGCGCTCCACCCCGTCCGCATCTCCAAGCACTTCGCGGCCGCCCTCGCCGAGGACGAGGACCCCTCGCCCCTCGACTACGAAGACCTCCCCGGCCTCGGACTGCGCGTCCTCCTCGTGGACTTCGACCCCCAGTGCCACCTCACCAAGCAGCTCGGCCACCAGCCGCTGCCCATCGAGGGCGACAGCCTCACCAAGCACATGGCCGGCGAGGCCAAAGGCAGCCTGGCCGATCTCGTCGTCCCCATTGAGGACCCCCGCTTCGGCGACCGCCTCCACCTGCTGCCCGCCTGCACCGACGCCTTCCTCCTGGACGTCAAGCTCTCCGGGGTCCGCGCCCGCGAAGCAGCCCTGGAACGAGCCCTGTCCGCCATCGAAGCCGACTATGACGCCGTCATCATCGACTGCCCTCCCAGCCTCGGCCTCAGCATGGACGCCGCCGCCTACTACGGCCGCCGCCGCCAGGGCGAGGCCCCGGGCAACTCCGGCGTCCTCGTCGTCGTCCAGGCCGAAGACAGCTCCGCCGACGCCTACGGACTCCTCACCTCCCAGATCGAGGACCTCCGCGACGACATGCACCTCGAACTCGACTACCTCGGCATCGTCGTCAACCACTACGACGCCCGCCGCGGCTACATCGCCACCTCGTCCCTCAATTCCTGGATGGACATAAAGGATCCCCGAGTCGTCGGCATCATCGGTGACCTCAAGGAACAGAAGGAGGCCGTACGCGTGAAACAGCCCCTGCTCGCCTACTCCCCCCGCTGCGATCAGGCCGTCGGCCTGCGCGCCCTCGCCCGGGAGATCTCATGAGCAAGGCATCCCGGCTCGGAGCCGGCTCCTCCTTCGGCCAGACCCAGTCCATCAGCGCCCGCCGCGCCGCCATCAACCAGGTCGCCGCCGCCCCCACCGAAGGCGCCCCGCCCCCGGTCGAGCTCTCCGTCGACATCATCAGCCTCAACCCCGACAACCCGCGGTCCGATCTCGGAGACCTCACCGACCTCGGCAACAGCCTCCGCGACCACGGCCAGAAGACCGCGATCAGCATCATGGGCCGCTTCGCCTACCTCGAAGGCAACCCGGGCCGCGAGAACGATCTCGAACCCGGCACCAAGTACGTCGTCATCGACGGCAACTCCCGCCTCGCCGCCTCCCGCGAAGCCGGCCTCACCGAGATCAAGGTGATGCTGGACGACAAGCTGGGCAGCAACCCCGACGAGATACTGGAATCGGCCCTCGTCGCCAACATCCACCGCCAGGAGCTCAACCACCTGGACGAGGCCAAGGCCCTGGAACAGCTCCTGAAGATCCACGGCACCCAGGAAGCCCTGGCCGCCCGCCTCCACCGCTCTCAGGGCTGGGTCTCCCAACGCCTCGCGCTGCTGACCCTGACCCCCTCGCTCAAGGAGAAGCTCCAGTCGGGCGAGGAGTCCGCGGCCACGCTGCGCCTGGTCGGCAAGAAGAAGGCCGAGGACCAGGAGGCCCACCTCCAGCACCTGAAGGCCACCAGGCCCCAGAAGCCCCGCACCCCCAAGCAGAAGCGCCAGTCCCCCGCGGAACCCCCCACCCGCCTCCCCTCGACCGACGCTTACACCCTGGCGAGCATGATCATCGAGGAGCTCGACGTCTCGTCCCGCCGCAAGCTCACGGAGCTGCTCGTCGACTTCAAGATCGAGGAGTCCAAGCGGATGAGGGCGGAGAAGTAGCCGCCGCACAGGGCTGGGTGCGCACTATTACGCCGTAATAATGCGCACCCAGCCCTTCGGTTATTACGGCGTAATAACCGAAGCCGCGGTCCGCCTCCCGCCCCCACCAGGCAACGAGCGGCGTCCACAGAACCGTCAGCACCAGGGCCCCGAAGCCGGCCCGGAACGACGACAGCAAGCCGGGGGAGAGGCCGCCCTCCGAGCAGGGGAACCCAGCGGGGGAGTACCTCACCCCACGGCCGCACGAGCCCGAGCGCCAGGAGCGTGATCGCCTCGCTGAGCACGCTGAGGCCGAGTACGTAACCTGTGCCCCAGCCGTCGAAGTCCATTGCCGCGTAACCCGCGTCGGTGTAGCCGGCCGTGTGCCCTGTCGCCACACCGGCCCCCAGTCGTCGCCCCCGGGTACGAGCCCCCACCCGCCACCTCACCCGCACGGCGGAGACCCTGCTTCTCCTCCTCCGGACCGCCCGCAGTATTACGCCGTAATAATGCGACGCAGCGTCGTCCCTCAGCTCCTCTCACTGAAGTCCGACTGCCCTGGCGCCGACTCGCCCTCCTGCTAGCGTCTGCCGCTCGCATTCGCGCTGTGGTCCGCGGGCAAGGAGGTACACCTTGCCAACCTGTCCTTCGCCGAGAGGAAGATCCGACGTTCTCGTGTTTTGAGATCGCTTGACCTTGCCCCGGGGGGAAGGCCAACAGTGTTTGCGAGATCACAGGAGCGAGCGGTGTGCGTTTGCCGGCCGGGCAGGACGAGGAGGGGGAGTTCGAGTGACGGAGACCTGCGTCATTCTTGATATCGGTGGCGTGCTGGAGATCACGCCGGAGACGGGGTCGGTGCTGCGGTGGGAGGATCGGCTGGAGTTGCCGTTCGGCACTGTGGATGAGCGGATGCACGATGTGTGGCAAGCCGGGTGCGTCGGGAGTATCAGTGAGCGAGAGGTTCACGAGCAGGTAGCAGCACGCTTGGGGCTCGACGCGCTCCAGGCTGAAGCCTTCATGGCTGATCTTTGGGCGGAGTACTTGGGAACGCCTAACGAGGAGCTCATCGCTTATGTGCGTGGGCTGCGAGGAAGCTGCAAGCTGGGCATCCTGAGCAACAGCTTCGTCGGTGCCCGGGAGCGTGAGACGGCGCTGTATCACTTCGATGAACTGGTCGAGCACATCGTGTACTCGCACGAGATCGGTGTCGAGAAGCCGGACCCGCGTGCTTTCGAGGCCGCATGCGCCGGCCTGGAGGTGCGGCCGGAGAGCTGTCTGTTTATTGACGATCTCGCCGCCAATGTTGAGGCTGCGCAGGCAGTGGGCATGCGGGCGCATCTGTTCCAGGACAACGCACGGACGATCACGCGCATTGCAGCCCACCTGGATACTGGTCCCCGGTCCTGACTCGGAACTGTATGCCGTCGTTCGGCTGCTGCCGGGGCCGGAGGGGCGGCCGCTCAGCCCTGGCGCCTTTCGGCGCTGGGCGGGTTGAGGAAATCCAGCACCCTGCGCCAGGTCAGCTCGGCTGCTGCTGGATCGTGGTCGGGGAGTTCACTGTCGGTGTAGAAGTGGCCAACGCCGGGATAGCGGAAGACTTCTACATTGATGCCGGCTTCCTGTGCTGCTTGGCAGAGAGTGGCAATCCGCTCGGGCGGTGCGAAGTCATCCGGCTCAGCGGCGTGCAACTGGACCCGCAGACCGGGGCGAACGGGGACAGGGAGGTCTATGGCGGCGTGCAGGAGGAGAACGCCTGTGGTGGCGGGGCGTTCGGGCCAGAGATCGGCCACGACGCTTGTGCCCATGGACACACCGGCGAGTACGGTTTCATCAGGCATACCCTCAAGAGCCTGCCGAGCGTGCTTCACCACCGCTGCCCAACCGATCTGCTCGACCAGTTGGAATCCTTCGTCAACAGTGGAGGCGGTCTCGCCGCTGAACAGGTCGGGCGTGATGACCTCATGCCCGGCGCGGCGGAGTCGCTCGGCGGCAAGGGCCTCAGCGGGGCGCAGACCGAGAACGGAGTGGAACAACGCGATATGGGCCATCAGATTATGGTGCTGTACGGGTCGTAGCTGCGACCAGCACTTTCGAAACACGTCCCTAGGGGTGGGGGCGGCCTTGCGGCAAAGATCTCTAGCGGGTGGGATCGATTGGGCGTGCATCACCACTATCGGATCAGGAACGTGCCATGAGAGTGCCGACAAGAGACCGAATATCCGGTTTGGCCAAGGTCGCATTTATTTGCGCCGCACTGACGGTGGCGGGGTGCACCGCCGATGGTGATGTCGAGACGGTAAACGGGATGACACCGGGGGCAAGCGCCTACCTGACTTCCGCGCTGGATGTGATGGAGAAGCACTCCCTCGTCACAGCAGACGTGGACTGGCCGAAGGTCCGTCGGAACGCCGTTGCTCGTGCCCAGAAGGCACAGACACCTGCCGAGACCTATGGAGCGATCCGGCAAGCGTTGAGAGACCTAGACGACCGGCACAGCACCTTCTTCGATCCCCAGGAAGCGTCCCAAGCCCTGAACTCGCCGGCTGACGACCTGATGCTCCCCGAAGGCCGTCACCTCGCGGGTGCTATCGGCTATCTGACGCTCCCGCCAGTCCCGTCTGACCGTGTTGCAGCCCCGTACGTCCGCGCGGCGCGTTCGACCGTCAGCGCGCTCGACGAACAGGGCACCTGCGGCTGGGTCATCGACATGCGGAGCAACAGCGGCGGAGACATGTGGGGGCCGCTTGCCGCCGTGGGGCGTATTCTCGGCGACGGGACGGTCGGCGCAGCTGTCTACGCGGACGGCGAGAAGGCTCCATGGGCGATCGAGAACGGCACACCCCGCCAGTACATTGACGAATGGGGCTCCGCTCCGTCTCTCGCACGGCCGATGCCGCCGGTGGCCGTGCTGACCAGCCGGAGGACTGCGAGCGCCGCGGAGGCAGTCACCATCGCGTTCCGAGGCCGGTCCAACACCCGCACGTTCGGGCAGCCGACAGCCGGTGTCCCTACTGCGAACGCCCCGTACCAGCTCTCCGACGGCGCGCTGGTCATCCTGACCGTGGCCCGCGAAGCGGACCGGAACGGAAACCTTTACAACGGGCCCATCGCCCCCGACGTGAATGTCCCGATTACGCAGGGACGCGACCAAGTGTTGACGACGGCTACGGACTGGCTCAGAACTCAAGACGGCTGCCACAAGGCTCCGTTACTACTGGGCGCTGAGCCTTGACCCCGGCTTCAGCGCCAGGTGACGCCGACCCCATCGTGCGATCGGAACGGAATGTCGGGCAGAGGCGGAGTCCGCCCAGACAATGGTGACCTCGGGATGCATCAGACGGAGGTGGAAGAGGAGTTCCTTGGCCGCGTCGCGGTCGGTGAGCGAGGCCGGGGCGACCATGACCAACAGGGGCAGGCCGCGAGTGTCGACCACCAAGTGCCGTTTGCGGCCATCGATCTTCTTGCCCGCGTCATAGCCGCGTGAGTCCCTGCCGACGATCTCGGCGACCCTGACACTCTGTGAGTCGATCACGGTTGCGACCGCCCTGGGGCCTTTGCCTATCTCGCGGCGGATCCGGGCTGACAGGTGGTCGCGGATCTGTCCGATCACGCCGACGGCGGCCCAGCGGGCCATGAAGCCCCAGACGGTGCGCCAGGGCGGGAAATCCGCAGGCAGGGCCCGCCATTTGCAGCCGGTGTCCACGACATAGCAGATCGCGTCGACGATCTCGCGGCGGGGGTGTTCCTCCGGCCGTCCCCCGGCTTTGGTTTCGCAGGCGGGCTCAGGTAACAGCGATTCGATCAGGGCCCGCTCTGCGTGGGTGGTGTCGGAGGGATAGCGGCGCTGGCGCATGGCGGCGGCCCTTCCCTCCACGCGGTGTGGGAGCAGTCCGCACGGTCTTCCGGCCGGTCGGACCGCTCGTGATGGTCGGGACGAGACGACGAGATCGAGGGTGGATTCGATGGAGTTGAGCTGGGCGATGATGTGCTTGACCCACTTGTCACCTGGGTGGGCGGCGGCGTGAGGGGCGACCGTGCCGGTGAGGAACCGGCGGAACTCGGTGAGTTTCCTGGTGAGCACGGCCCGTTCGTATGCCTGGAGGGCGGCCGGTTCGGCGCCGAGCTGGTAGCCGTCGGCTCTCGTCCAGATAAGCGCTGGCCAGTCGTTCTCCGCAATGATGTCGCGCAGGCCCGGGACCGCGCGGCCGGCCGCGGCCACGAACGAGTGGCAGGCGGTGACCAAATCCAGGAACTCCACCGTCCGGTCGATGTGACGGATCGCCGGGGCGACCGAGCTGGTGTCCTCGAACTGGTGGCGGGCTTGCCGGCTTCGCCCACGAGACCGTCGTCACCGATTTGGGAGGCGGGCACCCGACGACTTCCACGACAGCCGCCATCAGCACCTGTTTTCGATTGTACGAGACTCGACAGCGCCACCAAGGGGGTGGTCGGGGCGGGCACGGAGCCCTGACGTACGTTCGAGCCCATGACGCGCACCCTGAGAAGATGCCGACTGGTGGCCCAATGAGCGGCTGGTGGGCCTACCTGGAGGAACGGACCTGTCGAGAGGTCGATGCTGATGTGCTGCGCGACCGCCGGCTTTCGGCGGTCAGGTCCGTCTGGGAGGCGCTGCGCCCGTTGGGGGTGGGCCTGCACGAAGCCGAGCGGGTGGTCCACGCGCGATATGAGGCTCTGGGTGACCGCGTACAGTCCGCCCCGCCCGATCCGCTGGACCTCCCCTCGCTCGCAGCCCGCGCCGCGGCTCTCCCAGGCCGCGTGGCGGCAGTGGAGGCGCTCTGGGACGGCGATACGGTGCACGACTGGTTCGTGCTCCTGGTCGCGGTCCTGGACGCCCCAGATGGGGAAGGCCACCTGGCGACCGTGTACCACCGATCTGACGGCCCTCCTCCTGGTGTTGCCGCGGCCGTGGCCGGCCGGGCGCTGGCCGGCCACCTTCGCGTGCCTTTCCACTTCGCGTCTCCGGATGTCCCTGATGACGACGCCCCGCGCTGGAGGACGATCCAACGGCTGGCGGAGGGGCCGTGACTGGGGGGCGTGGACGGGACGACTCCCAGGAGGCCGCATGACATGGTGCCTCCCCTTCCCATCAGGCACCGACCGGATCTCGTTCCATCAGGCACCGACCGGATCTCGTTGTGGTCGAGGCGGCTTCGCGCGCGGCCCATCGGCCCAGCACAGACCGTAGGTGGCATCAGCAGGGCTGAGTCCAGTCCTAATCGCAATCACAAAGTGAAGCACCCTGGCACTCCCTCAGTTTCATGAAAGGTACATGCATCAGCTAGGCGGAGCATTGAGGGTCCTCCCCGTAGCCAGCTGCCCGAGAATGGGGCCTTTGGTCCGGGAGCGAAGCGGACGGGCCGGGGTAGAGCGGAGAGGAACCCCTGATGGGCGGCCACAAAGTGACAGGCCGTCAGGGCCGCGCTCCGCGCGGCCCGTTCACTGCGTTTACGGAGCGAAGCGGAGAGAACGCCCGCGCTTCGCGCGGGCCGGGGAGCGAAGCGAGCCGGCTTCACAGCCTCTGGAGCGAAGCGGAAGAGGCGCGCCAAGCGAAGCGCGGCGCTTCGCTTGCTTATCGCGCAGCGATAGGGA